>JABZHU010000022.1:0-14190 GCA_015258705.1 Atopobium sp.
GGCTCAAAAAAATGGCGCTCTTGCCTCTGGTTGGTTTAACACACCAAATGGTAGAACTTGGTACTTTGATCCATCTGTCCCACAGCATCCAGCGCTTATTGGCAACGTCGAAATTGACGGCACATATTATCATTTCGATGAAAACTATGGAATCCTTAGAAATAGTTGGACTCACAATGATGATGGTTCATGGTCTTGGGTAGATTCTTATGGCTCATTCTATTCAGGTTGGAAACATTTCCCAAATGGTAAATGGTTTTACTTTGATCCAGAAGACTCAATTCATCGCATGAAAACTGGACTTTTCCAACTTCCTAGCGGTTCATATTACGTTGATGAAAATGCTGGTATGACTTCAAGTAATTGGGTGTCCCTACCAGACGGAAATTTGTCCTGGGCTCAATCTAGCGGCGCGCTTGTCTCTGGATGGTTTACTACTCCTGGCAATAAAACATGGTACTTTAATCCATCTTCAATTGACCATGCCGCATACGTTGGAGAGCATTCAATTGATGGAAAGAATTACTACTTTGATAAAAGCTATGGTCTAGCAAAAAATGAATGGGTTACTCTTTCAAATGGTGTAAAACGTTGGGCAGGGCCAGACGGAGTACTGACTGGATTCATTTCTCCCGAAGGAGTCTTCTCTACAGATGACGGTTCGCAGCCAACAGGAACGGTACATCTTCCAGGATTGACTGTAAACGTTGGCTCTGACCATAAAATTAAGACGGGATGGATAAAAGAAAATAGTAAAGATTTTTACTATCTTTCTAATGGTGCACCAGCAGATGGATGGCTTAATATTCATGGAACTTGGTACTATTTTAGTTCCAATGGAGAAAAACAAACTGGTTGGATTAATTCAAAGGGCAGTTGGTACTTCCTTGATTCTGACGGCAAGATGAAAACCGGATGGATTAAAGATAACGGCAAGGACTACTATCTCAGCAATAATGGTTCCATGCAAACTGGTTATGTATCCTGGGGTGGAAAACTGTATTGGTCAGCTGCTGATGGCGCCATGGAGGAGCAGCCTTGCTACTACCCCGACATGTATCGTTATGCTCAGAACTATTACAGTGCTACTAACTGGCTCATCCAGATTGATACTACTGGCAATCGCTTTGCTGTATATAAGGGCTATCACGGCAACTGGGTTGTTTGGTACGAATGGCAGTGCACCACAGGAGCGCCAGGCATGTGGACCCCTCATGGTCAATTTACCGTAGGTAACAAGGGTCTCTACTTTGGCTCTGGCTTTAGATGCTGGTATTACACGACCATTTCTGGTGAGTATCTTATTCACTCCATTCTCTATAACTCCGACGGTTATACCGTCCGTGATGGTAGGCTTGGATACAACGGTTCCCACGGTTGCGTACGTCTTGCAACAGAAAATGCTAAGTGGGTTTATGACAACATCCCTTATGGAACTAAGATTGTTATTTGGTAATCCAACTAAACATGAAGCTCTATAGCAATAAACCCCAACTCATATTGAGCTGGGGTTTATTTGTTAGCTTATAAAATGTGGTTACGCAAAATACTTTGCTTCAAAATCCTTAAATTGCTCTGGAGTAGCGTTTTGATCTACCGAGAAGGACTGTGCAACCGCTACGGCCTGCTGTCTTCTGAGACCAGCCTTATCCTCGTCTCCTAGTTGCTCATAAACGTGAGAGAGCCTGTCGAGGGCATACACCACATACTCTGCAACTGAATCAGCTACGCCGGAGAGCAACATCATCGTTACAAGAGAGTCTGGCGAAAGCGCAAGAGCAGTCTCTGGGCTCAAGTCAATGAGCTCTGCAACAGCTGCCTCTACCCCATCGAGTGACTCTTCAGTTTGAGTCTCTAAAGCATTTCCCAAACCTGCTGTGACCGTTGAAGTAAAGTCATCGATTACTTCCAAAATGTAATCTCGTTGAAGCATTTTGTTCCAATCTACTAGTTAGTAGGAACAGGAATACGTAAGTGATCAAATGCAGCATGCGTTGCCTGTCTACCTTGAGGTGTTCTAATAATAAGCCCTTGCTGCAAAAGATATGGCTCATAAACATCTTCAAGTGTAGAAGGATCTTCAGAGACTGCACTTGCAATGGTTGTGAGACCAACCGGACGACCTCTGAACGTCTCACAAAGCGCACGTAAAACACGTACGTCCATTACATCTAGACCAAGCTCATCAATCTCAAAGAATGAAAGCGCTTCTGAGGCTACCTGCCAGGTAATAGTACCTTCAGCTTTAACTTGTGCGTAATCTCGTACACGTTTTAACAGACGATTTGCCAAGCGTGGTGTGCCTCTTGATCGAGAAGCAATTTCAGCAGCTCCCTGCTCATCAACTTCTACATCAAGGATGTTTGCCGAGCGCATGACAATAGTCTGAAGCTCAGGAACAGTATAGTAATCAAGACGATAAGAAATACCAAAACGATCACGCAAAGGGCCAGTTAGAAGTCCTGTTCTTGTTGTTGCAGCTACAAGAGTAAAGCGTGGAATATCAAGCCTGATTGACCTTGCCGCAGGGCCTTTGCCAATAACAATATCTAAGAAGAAGTCTTCCATTGCTGGATACAAAATTTCTTCAACCTGGTGATTAAGTCTGTGAATCTCATCAACAAAGAGGATATCTCCCTCTTCAAGATTGGTGAGAATTGCTGCTAAATCTCCTGCTCGCTCAATTGCGGGGCCAGAGGTTGTATGAAGTTTTGAGCCCATTTCTCCCGCTAAAACACCTGCAAGCGTTGTTTTGCCAAGGCCTGGAGGGCCAGAAAAAATAACGTGATCAAGCGGCTCATTACGACTTTTTGCTGCCTCAATAAGAACACGGAGATTTGATTTAACACGCTCCTGACCAAGATACTCATCAAGAGTTTTTGGTCGCAAGTTTCTATCTTGCTCCAGATCTTCTGCCTGAAGTCCACTAGAAACTACACGTTGAGAAGTGTGCCCTGGAAATGGAGCTGGAGTAGACGACGACTCAAATAAGTTATCTGCATCTGCTTCCCACATTAATTACCACTTCCCAAACGCCTTAGTGCATATCCAATAGCAGCTTCAATTGTAATAGCACCAGCCTCTTCATACCCCTCAAGAGCAAGCGTTGCTTCCTGAGAAGTAAAGCCCATTCCAAGAAGAGCCTCAATAGCCTCTGATTCTACAGAGGTTACAGCAGGTTTTGGAATAGCAGCAAAGTCTGCAGGAGACGTAAGACCAACAAGCTGCTTAAGCTCTGCATCTTTTGCGAACACATCAGAAAGTTCAATTACTAAGCGCTCTGCCTTCTTCTTACCAAGGCCAGACACGCTCTTAAGACGATTTCCGTCATTGGTAGTCACAATTACCGCAAGTTGCTGTGGAGTAAACGTAGAAAGCACAGAAAGAGCCAATTTAGGACCTACTCCAGAAATTGCACGCAAGCGATCAAAGAGCGCACGCTCTTCTCGCGAAGCAAAACCAAAGAGTTCCATTGAATCTTCTCTGACCACCATACGAGTTAAAACGGTAACGCCTGCTTCACCCGCTTGTGGAAGCGCGGCAGCTGTTGAAGCTGATATACCCAGCTCATACCCAACGCCATTAACGTCGAGAATAGCAACTGAAGGAGTAACGGATACAAGTGTGCCCGTAAGCTGGACAATCATAGTTGTATTCTTCCCTTTCCAAGCGAGGTGGTTCTTACAAGATTAGCGTGACAAACTGCGGCAGCTAAAGCGTCAGCCGCGTGATCTGGATGAGGCTGATGGTCCAAGCACAATATGTTTTGAACCATATACATAACCTGCTGTTTATCAGCAGCTCCTGTACCGACAACAGCTTGCTTTATCTGCATTGGAGTATATTCTCCAACCGTAAGACCTGCTTTAGAACAAGCGACAATAGCAGCACCGCGAGCATGTGCAGTAGGAATAGCAGATTTAACGTTTTGTCCAAAGTAAATGCTCTCAATAGAAAGAGCTTCTGGTGAAAACTTATCTATAACCTCAACAATCTGGTTATAGATTCTTCCCAAGCGCATATCTATTGGTTCATCTGCGGTTGTAGTTATGCATCCATAGGCGCGTGCACGGCATTCAGAACCCCTTGTCTCTACAATTCCCCATCCAGTGTGAGCAAGACCAGGGTCTATTCCAAGAATTACCATTGCACCTCCTAATATAGAACGTGCGTTCTATATTATCACAGAGTATGCGCAAACGATGCAACTAATTTTCTGAGAAAGGGCCTCTCCACATTTTAGGGTCAACCATGCCAATTTGTGCATCAGATTCTTGTGCCAGCTCTTTTAAAAGCTCCAGCATATCCTTAAAGCCCTCCTGAGCCTCTGTTGGATCGACTGACAACTCAGGCAGATGCATAGAAGTTCCTTGAATTTCTCGCAAAGAATTTCGTAAGGACTCTACCAGGTCGGATTCGGAAGCCTTTGTATCTCTAATTCTGTCTCGCCAGACTGATGCGTGTGGAATTTGAGCGTTTGTGAGGCTCTTTGAAGACATTTCCAGAACCTCAGTGGTATTTCTGCGGTCTTTTTGGCGAGCGTGGAGCATAGAAATAATTGCTTTGACCTCGTCTACCTTTCCCATTTCTTCCACAATGGCAGAAATGCTCTTATTCCACTCAAGGTAGCTGGTAAGCACATAATCAACAAACTCAATGCGTTCTTGAGGCGTTGGCGCGGCATTTTCTAGCCCATCAGTAGCAACCTCAGAGATATTCTCGAGAACTGCATGGTCAATAGCTGGCGAGAAGGTATTTCTTACCCTTGCAAGGTCAACAATATCTGCATGATACATATCACCAAGAGGCCACAGAGAATGCGCACTAGAAATCTCTGTTCCCTTGAGCGCAAGAATGGTTTTATCGGCAGTCTCAAGCGTTATGTAATTGTGCTGGTCAGCGTATGCATAGCCGTATGCACTCACCAACTTTGCATCGGTCAATGTCGAGAAAACCGTGCTATCCACAGTAACTTTATTAACCCGAAGTCTTGCGGTAAGCAACTCCGCAGCGCTTGTTGCTCGAGAATCTTTGTTTGGAAGCAACAGTACGTGGACACGCATAGGACCTAAAGCGTCTGAAGCAAGTGCCAGAGTAACAAGTGAGTTAAGCGAACCATCAACCGCAATAAAAGCACCGTTAAACCCAGACTTTACCGTGTAGTCTCGCACTCCTGTAGCCAATACGCCCCAGGTAGTAAGCGCGCTGTTATAGACACCCGCGGTATCTTCTCTATCAAAGTTTTCGATAGTATCTTGGTCAACCTCGCAGACAACCATATCTTCTGAGAATGAGGCTGCTTGTTTGACCAAATCTCCTGAAGGAGACAAGAAGAAGCTTGAACCACAAAACACCTGGTTACCATAGGCGCCAACAGCGTTTGCAGCGATAAGCCAGCTATCAAACTCCTCAACATCTCCCAGATAGCGGCTTTCTGCCACCGCCATGCCCATGGCGGACGACGAATCATCAACAGCAAAGCCAAAGTACGGCAGGTAAATGACAGCATCTAACGAGTCGTCGACATCTTGCCACGCGTCAAGATCGTCGTAGGTAAAAGCAACGCCAAACGTAAGGCCGCCTGCTTCAAATTTTGCGAGCTCAAAGGTATTCTCGCCAGATGCTTGCGCAGAGCTGGTAGAGCGAGCAAGAGCGCTCATGTGCGCAATCTGAGCAGTCAATTTCAGCGGAGTTACGGCTCCGTTTCTAACGAGAAGAGCCTCGCTAGCTGCACTTCCATCAAACTCTGTTACTACAGGAATAAGGGCCGCAATTGGAAGCTTTTCTGAAAGCGAATTGATAATTTCCGAGAGGTCTGCAAAAAGCCCTTCTATGTCAGCCTCTGGCACGCTTAGCAGCCCTGTAAGAGTTGGCGCAGGATAAATGACTAGCTCAGCACCTTGCTGTTGAGCTCTCTGAGCATATTCCAGCATGGTCTGAGCGGTAAACTCGAAGTCTCCGGCCTGAGTATTCATTTGTGCAACTGCTATGTGCATACCATTCCTATCATAAAGTGCTTAATTTGTTTTTACCCAAAAACAAACAGGTGTAGTAAGAAAAAACGGAGCTGCAGGTAGCAGCTCCGTTCAGATTCACAGATAAGCTTAGCTTGTTGAATACGCAACCAGTCTTAGAGGGAAACCTTCCAAAGACCGTGAAGGTTGCAGTACTCATAAGCCTCTGCCTCAACACCCTCCTCAAGAGTGAAGGTAGCAACTGGCTCCTGGCCAGGCTTAAGCTGTGCAAACTGAGCGCCGTTCTCAGAAACAAGAGCGATGAACTCAATGTAGTGCTCTTCGAGCATTGGATGAGCAACCTCACCAACACGGACGGTAACGGTGTTGCCCTCACGAGTAACAAATGGAACGTGCTTCTCAGCTGCACCGTCAGTAACGCCAGCCTGGAGAAGCTCAAGATCTGCTGCCTCTACGTTGCCTGCGACACCATAAACAACAGCGCCTGTCTCCTTGTTGCGATAAAACTTTGCGTCGATCATTTTTTCTCCTCTCACGACATCCTAAGATGTCAGAATTTCTTAGCAAGTGCTACTTAAATAGTAACAGTTATTATTTAAGAGTACCGTGCAAATTTAGATTCGACACAATCTAAACAATCTGTGCGTATCCACTTTGGCCAATAAAATCTTTGAGCTCCGTCAAAAGAACCATGCTGCGTCCATCAATTCTGGTAGGAATTTCCATGCGCATGACATCGCCCATATCTGTTTCTACCCTAATCTCGATGCAGTCCATACCAGGATAGCGCGAGAAAATCTGTCCAAGTGTCTCGATGGTCTGTCTTTGAAGTTGAGAAGCAGGCATATGGATAACGAGTGTCTTTGGTGTGTTATTGGCACTGTTAAGCTCAATAGGATTAACTTCTTGAGCAATAACTTGGTCTCCTCTATCAGAACGCTCAAGCTTTCCAAGAACAGAAATGAAAATGTCACTCTGGCTCTCACCAGTCTCTGGGTCAACATCGCCAGCAAGAAGTCTTGCAGCCTTCTTGTAAAGCTTAGGGAACATGACAATAGTGACGCTTCCCTCCATGTCTTCTAGCGTAACAATTGCCATTGGATCGCCGTTTTTAGTGGTGCGCTTCATAACATTGGTAACCATGCCCGCAAAGCGGATAGGCTTACCTTCTGGAACCTTAAACTGCTGAGACATAGCACCGTTAGGAAGCTGAACCTCTACGTTCTCTTCAATCTCTGCAAGAGCATAATCTCTACTTTTAGCAAGGGCGTACTCATACGGACGAAGTGGATGATCAGAGACATAAATACCTAAGACTTCGTACTCTTTGGTAAGTTTGAATCGCCTATCCCACTCAACGCCATCTGGCTCTGGAACAATATCGCTAAAGCCAGAGCCCTCCACCTCTGCAAACATATCAAACATTGAGAACTGACCAACGGCCTTATCTTTTTGGCGCTTAGTAGCGGCATCGATAATGTTTTGTGGATTGTTCTTATCCACAAAACTCATCATCTGCATACGGGTATAGCCTGTTGAGTCAAAAGCTCCTGCCTTGATAAGAGCTTCAACAACGTTGCGCTTTGCCTGACTTGCGTCAACACGATCGACAAAATCGTGGATATTGGCAAAAGGACCGCCTTTTTGGCGCTCAAGCATAATAGCTTCACCAACACCGGCTCCTACGCCACGGATTCCTGCAAAACCAAAACGAATACCCTCTTTAGTAGCCGTAAAGTCTTTACCGGACTCGTTGATATCTGGCGGAAGAATCTTGATGCCCTCATGACGGCAAGCGCTTACGTAGTGAACAATCTTATCCGTCTTGCCCATGTACGAGGTAAGAACTGCCGCCATAAACTCATGTGGATAATGCGCTTTAATCCATGCGGTCTGCATAACAAGAATTGCATAACCAGCAGAGTGGGACTTGTTGAATGCATAAGATGCAAACTCAAGAACATCGTCCCAAATGCTTTCTGCAACCGAGCGATCAAATCCATTACGAACTGCGCCGTTTTTCCAGTGAGCTTCCATGGTCTCATCAGTACCGTCATCCCAGTGCTGGACAACCTCCTGCATGAGTTTAATCTTCTTTTTTGCTACTGCTTTTCTGACCTTGTCAGACTCGCCTGCGGTAAAACCAGACATCTTCATAGAAATCTGCATAACCTGCTCTTGGTAGACCATGGTTCCGTAGGTTTCTTCCAAGATGTCGTGAAGACGTGGATCGTAATCTTTGACTTCTTCTCTACCGTTCATACGGTTGATATAGCTGGTAACCATACCCGCGTTAAGAGGACCAGGACGATAAAGAGCGATAAGTGCGACGATGTGCTTATACTCTGTTGGCCTCATGCCCTTAATGGTTGCAGTCATACCTGCAGACTCAACCTGGAAAACACCAGCAGTTCGACCTTCTCTCAGAAGTCTATAAATCTCTGGGTCTGTAAACGGAATGTTATCTACATCAATATCAATTCCGTAGTTATCCTTCACGTTTTTGATTGCACGAGAAATAACCGTTAGAGTTCTTAGTCCCAAGAAGTCCATCTTAAGAAGGCCCATGTCTGCGACAGAGTGACCCTCATACTGCGTAATCTCTACGCCGCCCTTGGTATCTACCTTGGTAGGAACGTGGTCATTTACAGGCGTAGGAGCAATCAAAACTGCACAAGCATGCACACCCTCACCACGATGCAAGCCCTCAATAGATAGAGCAGCATCAATGATTCTTCTCGCATCAGGGTCATTCTCGTACGCATCTTCAAAATCAGCAGAATACTGATCAGCGCCTTTTTGACCTTCTTGAGCCTTATGAAGAACAAACTTAAGGTGAGCGTTAGGATCACCTGGAATCATCTTAGACAGACGCTGTCCCATATAAACGGGATAACCCAAAACACGACACGCGTCATTTATTGCCTGTTTTGCCTTGATGGTTGAATACGTAATAACGTGAGAAACACGATCAGATCCATAAATCTGACGAACATGCTCAACAACCTCAAGACGACGCTCATCGTCGAAGTCCATATCAATATCTGGCATCTCTGAACGCTGTGGAGACAAGAACCTCTCAAACATGAGACCATTCTCAAGAGGGTCAAACGAGGTAATGTCCATAGCGTATGCAACAATAGCGCCTGCTGCAGAACCACGACCAGGACCTACACCAATGCCATTCTCTTTTGCCCAGCGGACATACTCCTGAACAATCAAGAAGTAATCTGCAAAGCCCTTTTTGCAGATGATGTCATATTCATACTCAAAACGGTCTTTAACGTTAATCTCATTGATGACAACGTTTTGCCAATCATCTCCATAACGTCTTGCAAGGCCAAGCTCGCACTCTTTTCTAAAGCGTTCCTCTGAGGTCTCCCCCTCTGCCAAGTCTGGGAACTTTGGCAGGTACATATGGGTCCAATCCAGCTCATAGTTGCACTTATTTGCAACCTCAATGGTGTTCTCGATAGCTTCTGGACACCACGAGAAGATCTGGCGCATTTCTTGCTCATTCTTAAGGTAGAACTCGCTGCCTGTCATGCGCTTGCGGTTCTCATCATCAACACGAGCGCCCGAGCCAATGCAGGAAGCAATATCTTGAACGCTTGCATCCTCTTTAGTGAGATAGTGGTTATCGTTGGTAGCAACTACCTTAATACCAAGGTCATGACCCATCTTTACAATGCGCTCAGCAAGGGTTCTATCGGTATAGCCGCCCCAACTTGGATCAGACAAACCGTGGTCTTGAATCTCTAGGTAGAAATCATCCCCAAAGATATCTTGATAGATTTTTGCCCAACGCTCTGCTTCTTCTGGGCGACCTTGAAACAACATACGAGGAATGATGCCAGAAACACAAGCTGAAGTGCAGATAATGCCCTCGTGATAACGCTTGAGCATCTCAAGCGTAGTGCGTGGCTTGTAATAGAACATATCTTTTGAGCCAGCCTCTGACATCATTTTCATCAGATTGACATAGCCGGTCTCATTTTTAGCAAGCAGGATTAGGTGATAACGTACCTGCTTAGTGCCCTTCTCAATACAATCATCAAGAATGAAATAAGCTTCACAGCCAAAAATTGGCTTAATAAGTGGAGAAGGTTTATTGGCCTTTACTGCCTCAATGTCATGTGTTTGATTCCAAATTTGAACGTCAGAAGCCCACTGAGCATGAACCTTATCATGCTCACCAGCATTGGGATCATCTGCAGGAGGCTCTTCTAGATCCCAACCCTTTTCAAAACATTCCACATCATGGCACCACTGGCCAAAGTCTTTAAGCGCCTCATTGTACTTACGGCATGCAAGGTCAAAATCTGGAATTCCAAAGAGATACCCATGATCAGTAAGAGCAAGTGCTGGCATACCAAACTCTACAGCTTTACTAACCATGTCTGGGACACGACTAGCTCCATCAAGAATGGAAAAATCTGAGTGGTTGTGGAGGTGAACAAATGCCATCTTTTTCTACGCTCTTCTCTTTGTGCTTCAAAATTTGTTCTTTTACCAAGGGCTCTTAATTTCTTTGTATAGTGTAGCCGATTCGCCGGACAATAACTACTAATACAAACATATGTTCTATGTGCTAATACTTCTATTGCCGCTGGTAAATTGAATGAAAATATTTTCTCGCCGATTTCATAACGTCACAAAATCTCTCTTAGTTGGCGTAGGCCATCCGTTCAAAAATTTCTCAAAATAAAAGTTTCAAACTGGTAACTCTTAGACTAGGGACACCTTAATTGGGAATATAGTTTTTGTATTACCTATTCCAGTTAAGGAGATCACATGGATCAGATGAAAAGCATTTCCTTTGACGACATTGCAGCGGCTCAGAAGAACTTTGAGTCCGACCGCGCTCATACAGTAGCAAAGAATGCTGCTACCAGCGCTGGTGTTAGAAAAGCAGCTCGTGTACCAGAAGGTGTTGCCCTTAATCCTCTTACCTTTGATGTTGAGGTAAAGCAGGGTGACCGCACTAACCAGAAGCGCTCTGGTCGTTGCTGGATGTTTGCATCACTCAATACGTTTAGATACCGCATCATCAAGAAATACAACCTCTCCACTTTTGAGCTTTCTCAGGCATACCCACTGTTCTGGGACAAGATGGAGAAGTCCAACTGGTTCCTTGAGAACATTCTGGATACCCTTGATGAGCCTCTGAATGGTCGTCTTGTATCCTTCCTGCTTACCGACCCAATTGGCGACGGTGGCCAGTGGGATATGTTTAAGAGCCTTGTAAAGAAGTACGGTGTAGTTCCAAAGAGCGCTATGCCAGAGACTGCTAACTCTTGCAACACCCACGAGATGGACGCGTATCTCACACGTTATCTTCGTAGTGCTGCAAAGCGTCTTCGTGAGACCGCAACAGCTGGTGAGTCCCTTGAGTCTCTGCGCGAGATGAAGAAAGAGATGATGGAGGACGTCTATGCACTGCTGGTAACTTGCCTGGGTCAGCCTCCTGTATCTTTTGAGGCACGCCTGCGCGATAAGGACGACAACCTTGCTCTTTCTGGCACCTTTACCCCTCAGGAGTTCTTCGCTGAGACTGTCGATATGAATCTTGATGATTACATCTCAATCATCTCTGCTCCTACTGCTGATAAGCCTTTCAACCACACCTATACCGTTTCTCGCTTGGGCAACGTTGTTGAGGGTGGCGGCGTTCGTTACCTCAACCTTGAGATTCCAGAGCTCAAGCGCCTCGCTGTGGCTCAGCTTAAGGACAACCTGCCAGTCTGGTTTGGCTGCGACGTTGCGCAGTCCTACCTTCGTGAAGAGGGCATCATGGATACCCGTGCACTTGACGTTGACGGCCTCTTTGGCTTCCCTGTCGAGGGTGCACTCGACCGTGCTGAGCGCCTTGACTACGGCGAGTCTCTGATGACTCACGCAATGGTTCTTGAGGGTGTTAACTTTGACGCAGAAGGCAACACTACCCTTTGGAAGGTTGAGAACAGCTGGGGTAAAGACCACGGTCGCGATGGCTTTGACACCATCTCTGACCCTTGGTTTGACGAGTACGTCTACCAGATTGTTGTTGACAAGAAGTACCTCACTCCTGAGCAGCTCAAGACCTTTGAGACCGAGGAAGCAACCGTCCTCGAGCCATGGGACCCAATGGGCTCTCTTGCAACGCTTCGCTAAGGTACAAACCATCTGGCGAGAAGATCGGTCTTCTCGCCAGGTTTTTTCTAAACGCTACAAACAAAAGGAGCCGCAATGGCTGATCAGACCGTAAATCCACAGTGGGCAAACGAGGAAACCGCTGCATTTAGTGCAGACCGTGCTAACCGCGTTGCTCGCAACTCCGTAACCTCTATGGGTGTTTCCGCAGCTGCTCGAGACATCACCACCATGCGTACCTACGCTGATACCTATGGTGTTGCTGTTGCAAAGACGGGCGACGTCACCAACCAGCGTCAGAGCGGTCGCTGCTGGATGTTCTCTTCTTTCAACGTGCTTCGCCAGGAGGCAATCAAGAAGCTTGACGTTGATACTTTTGAGTTCAGCCAGGCATATGGCATGTTCTATGACAAGCTTGAGAAGGCAAACTCAGCACTTGAGTACATCATTCAGACCGCTGATCAGCCAACCGATTCTCGTGTTGTCAACACGCTTCTGACCGAGGGCATTGGCGATGGCGGCTACTACTCATTTGCTATGAGCTTGGTTGAGAAGTACGGCCTGGTTCCTAAGGACGCCATGCCAGAGACTGCTTGCTCCAAGAACTCTACACAGATGGATGAGCGCATTGACCGCCTGTTCAGAAAGAGTGCTGGCGAGCTTCGCGCAGCATACGCAGCCGGCAAGTCTCAAGACGAGCTTCGTGCGCTTAAGCAGGAGCAGCTCAAGGGCTTCCACCAGATTCTGTCCGTTTGCCTTGGTGAGCCACCTCTAACCTTTGACTTTGAGTGCAAGGTTGGCAAAAACGCACAGGTAGATAAGGCAAAGCTCTCTCCTGTTGAGCCAAGTAAGGCTTCTGACAAGAAGGACGGCGAGAAGGACGAGGAGAGCACCCAGATTCTTCGCGACTTTGGCATTACTCCTCTTGAGTTTGCTGAGCGCTATTGTGGCGTTGATCCTCGTGGCTTTGTCCAGCTCATTTCTGTTCCAAGCAAGAAGTATCCTTACGGCAAGGTATATCACCCAACCTTCATCGATACCGTCTTAGGCGGTATTAAGACTCGCTTCTTAAACGTTGAGCCAGAGGTTCTTGAGGCAGCTACCATTGCTTCTTTGAAGGACGGCAACCCTGTCTGCATGGCCTGCGACGTTATGCAGGAGTTCCCTCGCCACAATGAGGACTTCAACTACGTTCTCTCAACCGACACCATGGATTACAACGGCCTCTTTGGCGTTGATTTTGACATGGATCGTGCCTCAATGATTGAGAACTATGAGACTTCCCTTACTCACGCAATGACCTTCCAGGGCGTTGAGCTTGATAAGGACGGCAAGGCTAAGCAGTGGCGCATTGAGAACAGCTGGGGTAAGGACTCCGGTAAGGACGGCTACCTCATCATGAGCGCAGACTGGTTCCGCCTCTACGGTGGCGAGGCTGATGTTCGTCGTCAGTACGTTCCAGAGGACCTGCTCAAGGTTTGGGACGAGGGCGAAGATGTCCAGATTGATTTCTGGGAGAACCTTGGCTACTCCCTTGGTGGCCGTAACCGCAAGTAAGGTACGTCCATATAGTGTGACCTTTATTATAAAGAGGATATAACCCTTGGTTATATCCTCTTTATTGTTAAACTAAAACTTAAATATCTTTTTATTGAAGAGATTTTTTCAATGTATCAATTGTCTCTTGGAGACTATCTCTATATTCAATTAAATATTTAACAAGTTTATCTTTTCCGATAATTTTTTTATTTCTAATAGCATCGTACTGATTCACTTGACTATCGTACGCTTGTTCAATTGATTCCTTCATTTTTTGAAAAGTAGTCTCATCGTACAAAACTGTACCTTTTACCACTGTCTCATAATCAGAAAAATAATTCTCAATAATTTTGTAATACATTTTTAGATAATCATCATACGTCTGAATTGATTGGATAGTCTGATCCGATACATCTTGAGGATTGAAAACGTCTGTTGTTTCATCTGATTTTTGTTCAGTATTTTCTTCTTTATTTGATTTTGAATTTGTATTTGTTTCCTGCTGTTTGTTTGACTGTGTATCATTAACGACAGATGTATGTCT
>JABZHU010000141.1:0-3306 GCA_015258705.1 Atopobium sp.
CTCTGATCTTATAAAGCAAAAGAGACTTAATGCTCTTCATTTGTATAATCCACTCTCTTTAGTGCACTTCCTGAAAAAAGCAATGCAATTATGCTGATTATTAAGAAAAAGACCAGTAATCCCCAGTCAAAATATCCAATCATTACATTTCTTATTAATTCCAGTTGATATGTCAGTGGGTTACATCTTGATATAACTTGAAGAATCATAGGAGCATTATCAAGAGAATAAAATAGTGGTGCGGCAAAAATCAAGGGCGTCATTACTACACCCAAAATAAAATCTCGCTGTTTGTAATCATTAATTAGCAATGCAATACAGGAAAAAATTGATGTCCAGAATACAATGAAAATACACAGCAACAAAAACATGCCAATAACTTGCCAAAGACTTATCTGCATACCAGTAATTATTGAAATAGCCAAAAGAATTATTAATTGAAGTAGTGTTACTACAAAAGGAAGTGTTGAAATGCCCAACACATAACACTCAGGATTAATACCACTCTCAAGTTTAATCGGCAAAATATTCCATCGCTTATCTATAACCAACCTATAGACACTTTGATTCATTTGTTGAAATAAGCACATAATCAAAATGCCAGCAAATGCAAATGACAAAAAGGACATATACTGTCCATGAAAATATATATCTCCAAATGTTGACTGAATTCCTATTGCATAAAAAACATAATACAAAATTGGAGTCAATAAGCTGCTATATATTATGTGTTTATTTGACTTAAGTGCATTAAGCTCTGTTTCTACAACGATGACAAATGATGAAAGACCAAAACTTTCTTTTTTAAAATTCATTATCAGATCCTTCCAAAATTATTTGTCTCAGTGTCAAATTATTAAAAGTAATATTTTTTATTGAAACAAGTTCCTGTAACTTACCAATAAGAACAGGCAGCTTAAGAAAATAATCTTCACGTATTGTTATTTCATTTTCTTCAATCGAACAAGGGCAACGAGACATTAAATCACTTTGATTGTTAAGCGATAACAATCCATCAAAAGTAATTCGCGCTAATTTTTCATAAGAGTACTGTAAAAAGAAGTCGGAAATTTTACCGAAAAATTTTAACTTACCATCTTCTATTAATAAAACCTGATCACAATACTCCTCCAACAAACCAAGATCATGTGAGGAAACAAGTACCGTACAGTTTCTGTTATCACATTCTTTTCTTAAATATTTAAATAAATTATCCCCTTTGATTACATCCAACCCGGAGGTTGGCTCATCAAGAATAAGAAAATTTGGTTTATGAACCAACGCTCTTGCAACCTGCAGGAGCTGCTGTTGTCCTCCAGATAAGCCATCAGGTAAAGATTTTTCAAACTCAGCCAATCCAAGAAAATTTATGATCTTATAAGTACTTTCCTTAGCATCGCTAGATGTTTGCCCACTTAATCTTGCACCAAGGTACACATTGTCAAAGACATTTAAATACCAATCGATTGATTGTTTCTGTAGACAAACTCCAACATCTCTAAAGGGTATCTCTTCTTCAACAATAATTTTTCCGTCATACTTCTTTAATAGTCCAGCAACCAAATTCAAAAAAGTTGATTTACCTGCACCATTCTTACCAATTACCGCTATAAATTCACCTTTAGAGATTTCTAAAGAGAAGTTCCGAATTCCTTTATCGGAATTATGATAATGATACGATACATCATCAAATTTAATGGATTTCATTCTATCTTTCCTCCTCTATATACTCTTTGAGTATTCTTAGACAGTCTTCTAGCGAAACAGCATTTTCTTTAGACAAAATAAAACTAAACTTGTTATAGACATAGTCTTTAGTATCCTTATTAACTTCATTATTTTCTAACAACGTTTTATATTGAACACTATCATTTTATCTATAACAAAAGGAGTACAAATGAGTTATAAAGCCGCCGTTTTTGACCTTGATGGCACATTACTCAACACTATAGATGATCTTGCTTGGGCAACCAATTACGCCCTTGAGCATTTCAATATGCCTACCTATACCGTTGATGAAGTACGCCAGATGGTTGGAAATGGCGTTGCAAAGCTTATCCGTGACGCCGTACCAAAGGGTACCGATGATGCCACATACCAGCGCGTGCTCGCATGCTTTAAGGAGCACTACGCTGACCATAGTTTGGATAACACTGCGTCCTACCCTGGCATACTTGATGCGGTTGATACGCTCAGAGCAGCGGGTGTTAAGTGCGCTGTTGTTTCCAACAAGCCAGACTTTGCTATTGCAGATTTAATGAGCAATTTCTTCCCAGGTAGATTTGACTTTGCTCTGGGTCAGCGAGATGACCTTAAAAGAAAGCCTGATGCCGAGCCTGTCCATTACGCCCTTGCTCAAATTGGCGTTGATCCTCAAGACGCTGTCTATATTGGAGACTCCGAGGTTGATGTTGCAACAGCACACAACAGTGGCATGACTTGCATTAGCGTTACCTGGGGATTTAGAGATAAAGAAACGCTTCTAGCTGCAGGCGCTACCACGCTTTGCAATACAGCAGAAGAAATGGTACAAGAAATTCTCAAATAGTAGCACTAAAAATTACAACCATTCATCTTTACCGTTGAGCGAGAAAAAACGTCCGCTTGCCTATGCCTCTCAATTCGTCTGAATAAGTGTATTCGGAGGGCGGTATAGTCAATAAAAGTGCGTCCATAATTTACGCGCAAGCGACGTGGAAAGGATTGCATCATGGGCAAGAAAAGTTCTGAGGTTCTCCAGATTTCTTACGAAGACCTGGTAGAGTACCTGCACAGTAATCACTCTGTGTACATGCAAGTCGGACACCAGGTTTATTACCTCACTGATGTCAATTTTGAGGCATGGAGAGCTCAAGACACCAGTATCAGAAACTCAAAAAACCACTTTGTAGATTGTTCTGAACTAGTTCCAACGGTAGACGAATTTCTCGCGCTTCCTTTTATTAATGGAAAAACCATTAAAGACGTTTTTGCGCATGCAACGTTCTATGCATCCATGAAAAACGAAAAATCTGAGTAATTTGAAATAATCAGCATTTTGTTGACTATCTCTCAGCTAAAACTTAAAGGACCTGTTAACGAACTGCCTCCCATTTCTTGGACACGAGAAATAGGAGGCAGTTCATATGCGGGTGATTATGATTTTGTAGCGTGTTAGCGTCGGCTTTTAGGCCTGGGCTACAAAATAGCGCAGTTTTGGTAGGTTCTGCCGAAGAATCGACATGTTCCTAATCAAGATAGCCAGGCAGCTAGGCGGTCGCACTACCTGATATGCATCTCTATGCATAAACTTCATCTAATATGCTT
>JABZHU010000142.1:0-3297 GCA_015258705.1 Atopobium sp.
GAGACGCGCTAGGTCAACGTTTTCGTACATAATTCTTGAGGATTCTTGATCGCCCCAAATAACTGTGACAAATTCTGCGCCAGCCGCATAAGCTGCTCGCTGAACCCTACGGGCAAAATCAGCAATCTCAATTGAAGCGTTAATTACCAGCTGACTTCCCTCAGAAATTGCGCATCCCTTCTTAACAAGAAGCTCTGCGTATTTATCAATCTGATCAGACAGCGCATCAAGGGCAATCTTTACCTCTTGATCTGTCATAGGAATTTGTGCCATGTTGTTCCCTTCAACCATCAGTCCGCGTAATTCGAGTAATTAAGCACGCTCTATCAAAGATATATCCAAAATATTTCCGCTCAACTTCTACCCGAACAACCTTCTTCACAACGCCAAATTTCAATCTTGTCCATAAAAAGAGCCCCGAAGGGCTCTTGTATGTCTTTGGAGCGGGCAACGGGATTCGAACCCGCGGATGATGGCTTGGGAAGCCATTGCCTTACCACTTGGCGATACCCGCAATTGTGTAGATTTTATCACAGTATTTTTTGCCTTTTGATTGCTTGCTTAGCAACTAGATAAAAGTTTGATGAGTTGCTTTCTGCCTAGCTGCGCATATACAACAAATATGCGCCTACACAAATTTTCTCCGTCAGAAACTGGACAGGCGCTGGTCAGAATAGGCACAAAGTCACTCTTTAGCATGCTCTCCAACGAAAGGAGCGCTATGCAAAAGTACTTCTGGCGAGAGACCCCCGCACACCACTATCCCACCTCTTATAGACGCCTGCTCTCCACCCGACAACTCCGCCTTCCTCGGGCAAAGCTGCTTGGCGGAGACCCCGTCATGCCAAGCAGCTTCCCTTCTGTAGGACATGCGGGTCTGCGGGCACGTCTAGCAGACAGGTTTTCTCGCAAACCTGAGGCTCCGCCATAAAGAAAAAGACCGGTGAAGCACCGGTCTTAAAGAAAGCTGTTTTGTTGCAACACATTAGTTAACGCTGTGATTGAGCGCTGGGTTCTTAGCTAGGCACTCGTTACAAATACCCGTAAAGCACAGAGCGTAAGAGTCAATCTCGCCGCAAGAATCCTTAGTGAGGCTGGTAAGGTCCCTCAGAACTGGTCCGTCGACATCAAAGACACGGCCACACTCATGACACTGGAAGTGTGCATGCTCGGTTGTTGTCGGATCAAAACGAGAGATATTATCGCCGGTATTAACAACCTGGAGCTCGCCTGCGTCAACAAGCTGCATAAGGTTACGGTAAACAGTTCCAAGAGAGATGTTTGGTAATTCCTCTCTTACTGCTGCATACACACTATCTGCCGTTGGATGGTCATGGCGACCTTCCATATAAGTACGAATTGCCTCACGTTGCTTGCTGTAACGCACGATAACCTCATTAATTAGTAAGTGTTACTGATTACTGAATACGTTAACACTAATTGTCTATATGTTGCAACAAAAGCTCACATTTATGCATTACCAATTATCTCTATATACGCAATCTACCTCTGATTTTTCAGTTTGGAGGCACGCATGTTTATCACAAAATCCTCAAAACCTAAGAAGGAAACAGCTGCACGAAGACAAACCCCGTCTTCTGTCTTTCACTTCTGGTTTATTCCTCTGTTACTTGGAGTACTTCTCCTCAGCCATTTTTTTCTAAAGCCTGCTCATAGGCTTGCTTTTGCACAGGAACCCTCATTTACCGTTGCACAAAGACAAGATTTTCCTGGTGGACAGCAAATTCCCATGTGGACTGCTAGCGATGGTACCTATCTTTACTGTGGAGATGAATTTAACCACTATGGTGCATGGCCAGGAGCAACGGGAAGTGTGGTTGACCCGCAATCTTATACAAAACTCACCTCAGCCAACGGCGCTCGCGGTGGAACGTATACAAATGAACAGCTTCGAGCTATTGATTACATCATTTATCACGGAGCTACTGCGTCCCAAGAAAAGGATGTGTATGGATATACGGGATGGAAGGCACGAGCCATCACGCAGTTTACACTGTGGGCTGTTATGCGCGGTGAAGCCCATGCGCTTGCGGTAAGTGTTCCTCAGGCAGAGCTTCATCAGCCTATTGAGCAGTTCTATTCCGATGCTATGAACTATGCTCAAACCAACGGCGGCAGTCCAGAAAGCGGAGTTGCCAAGCTCTTTGTACCCACAGGAGACAAACAGGTTCTGTTTTTCTTTGGACAGCAATCTGGCTTACTCAAAATCACTAAAGGCTCCTTATTGCCTGATGTTACCTCCAATAACGAGCACTACACCCTAGAAGGCGCTGTCTACGGAGTATATTCCGACGAGAGTTGCACCAATCTTCTTGGTAGTCTCACCCTTGATAAATCTGGGTCTGCAACGCTCGACAATCTTCCTGTTGGAACGGTATATGTAAAGGAAACCACTGCTCCAAAGGGCTTTCTTCTTGACCAATCGGTTCATGCTGTAAAAATAACAAACCAGGAAGAGAGCACTCTCACGGTTACCGATACTCCTATTGGAGAGTTTGATCTACGCATTTCAAAACAAGACTTTGACCACAGCACTAGCCTCGACGAAGACGCTCGTTCTGAGCAGCAAAGCGCTTCTCCCCAAGGAAACGCAACGCTACAGGGTGCGCTTTTTAAAGTGACCTATAGCGTCTCTGGTGAAACAACACTAAGAACATGGGTTTTCTCGACAGATGCTCAAGGTTTTGTTTCTTTTGATGCAGAACATAAGGTTTCTGGAGATGACCTCTTTACTCTTGGCGAGAAACCCTGGTTACCTTTGGGGTATTACCAGATCGAAGAAATTCAAGCTCCAGAGGGTTATAAACTCCCAGAACATTCACTTCAAACCTGGAAGCTATCAAATCAAAACGGCAATCTTATCTGGACAAATCTTTCTAGCGGAAAAGAGAATTCCTCGTCTGAGCACTCCTTTACCTTCAAAGACGAGGTAATAAGAGGAAATCTTAGAGTTAAGAAAATCGGGCATACTTCTCTAAGTTCACCTGATGGTTATTCTGAAGTAGGTGAAATGCCAAGTCTGAAGGGCGCCAAAATTGAGCTAACTAATAGTTCTGCTCAACCCATCTTCTATCAGGGAAAATGGATTGCTCCTCACGAAGTTGTCACCACAGTAGATACAAACGAGCTTGGAGAGGCTACCGTCGAAGGTCTTCCTTTTGGCTCCTATTCACTTAAGGAGGTTGCGGCCCCAACAGGATACTCTCTCAACAAAGAATGGAACCCAACGGTTACTCTTACTTCTGAAGAGACTGTAGAAGCACCCAAGCTTATTGA
>JABZHU010000143.1:0-3284 GCA_015258705.1 Atopobium sp.
GCGCCAGGCCTAAAAGCCGACGCTAACACGCTGCAGAATCATAATCACCCGCATAGTGAACTGCCTCCCATTTCTTGGACATAAGAAATGGGAGGCAGTTCACAGCGCTCGTAAAGGATAACTACCCCAGCAATGAAAGTACTTCTCGCTTGGCAGCCAAAAACTCCTCGCTCAAGTCAAACGATGCTAGGTCAGCATCTTGATCAGCGCCTTTGCCAGAGTCTGCCTTCTCCGCATCAGCGCAGCCCTGTGGCTCAACAACGCTCACGATCTTGGTTACCACGCCCTGCGCGGGACTGCCCGCCATTACGTAAATGCGAGAAGCCATGGCAACCGCCTCATCAACGTCGTGTGTGATCACCAGTACCGAGAGGCCAAACTCCTTCACGGAAGACATGAGCCACGCACGCATTTCTCGCCGTGTGAGAGCGTCTAGTGCCGAGAAGGGCTCGTCCAGCAGCATAATATCTGAGCCAATAAGCGCCGTGCGCAGGAACGCAACGCGCTGTCTCATGCCGCCTGAGAGCTCGTGAGGCCAGCTTTGTGCCACGCGCTCAAGTCCACCGCGTTCCAGCATTTCCTGGGCCCGTGCGCGTGCCTCAGAGCGTGAGACGCCCTTCAGCTCAAGCGGAAGCGCTACGTTGTCGATGATACGCTTGCTTGGGATGAGCAAATCCTTCTGAAGCATGTAGCCAATGTGTCCCGGATGCCCTGTGACGTCAGAGCCATGCAGCAGTACCTTGCCCTCTTGCGGTTCCAGAAGTCCCGCAAGTGCGTGGAGCAGTGTTGTCTTGCCGCAGCCCGAGCGACCAACCAAGCAGGTAATGGTGCCAGGTTGCAGCTCAATCGAGATATCCTGGGCAACTACCTGGCCGTTTCCCCAAACCAGCGTAAGGTGGCGTGCTTCAAGTGCTGGCGCGTCCTGTTGCGTCTCACATGCAGGTGCAGCTCCTAGGCTTTTCTCGCCAGAAGCGTCCATAGCAGCGCCTTTTGTTATGTCAGTAAGTTTCTTATCCAAGGTACTCACTAGTAAATCCTGCAGATGGATCAATCTTATTCTCAAGTAGCTGCTGGTTATTGAGCCAGCTGTAGAAACGCTGCCAGCGGGCAGAATCAATGACGCCCCACTTCTCAGCGTCGTCAATGTACTTGGCAGCCAAGAACTTCTGAGATGCTTTGACCAGGTCAGCGTCAAGTTCTGGAACGGCCTTGAGTAGAATCTCTGCTGCCTCGTCTGGGTTAGAGACGCAGAACTCATAACCTTTTCTGGTAGCGCTTAAGAAGGCCTTAACAGCGTCTGGATTCTCTTTTGCAAAGCCATCATTTACTGCGATAACTGGCGTGTAGTAGTCAAAGTTTTGATCAATAGCTGCAAAGGCAAAATAGTTGTACGCAAAGTTCTGAACGCGAGCATTTTGAACAGCCCACTGCTCATATACCCAAACAGCATCAAACATCTTTGCTTTTAAGCCAGATACCTCGTCGTCTACCTCGTAAGGTACCATCTTAAGCGTTGAGGGGTCTCCACCGTCAGACTCCATAACAGACCTGATAGTAGCCTGTTCAACAGGGAGATTCCATGTTGCATAAGTGCGGTTATTAAGGTCTCGCGGACGAACAATGTGATCCTCTTCGCGGCTCATAATGCCCGAAAGATTGTGCTGAATGATAGCAGCCACCGCAGTATATGGCAGCGGATTAGAAGACGAGAGGCTGTTAGCAATATAGTCCTGGTAGGTAACGCCCATCTGAGCGCCACCCGCACCAATCAGCGCGTCTGCACCGTCAGCAGGCGGCTGCTGAATGGTTACCTTGAGACCAGCTTGGTCAAAGTAGCCCTTCTCCTGAGCTACATAAATGCCGGTGTGATTGGTGTTTGGAGTGTAATCCAGCGCAAACGTGATCTCCGTGGTACCGCCGCTCTTCTCGCCAGCACCCTTATTACTGTTAGACGGAGCGGAAGGCTGTTCAAGCGAGCAACCTGCGCAAAGACCTGCTGTCGAGAAACCCATTGCAGCTAGAAAGCCTTTTCTTGTCAAACCCTTGTAATCAGATACGTTCATGCGGTTATCACTTCTTTCTTTGAACCAGTTAAGATTAGTGCGTGGATTCTCCACTGTCTTGAGATGTATCCCAAGGAAGTGCACGCTTTTGGACAAGTTCAACAACCTTCATTAACACCAGCGACAACGCAGACACCACCACGATTGCCGCAAACATCCTGTCGTACGCAAACGCCTTTCTGACGCGCGTCATATACACACCCAGTCCAGCGTCGCCTCCCAGCCATTCTGCAATTACTGCACCAATTACGGCGTAGGTCACGCTCATTTTGAGTCCCGAGAAAAACTGTGGTGCAGCAGCAGCCAACTTGACGTGCCAGAAAATCTGCACACGACTAGCTCCCATGGTGGTCATCAGGTCAACCATGTCGGGGTCAATTGATTTAAATGCCGAGTTCAACGCTACGGTAATGGGGAAAAACGTTGAAATGGCCACAAGAACAATCTTTGGCAAAAGGCCATAACCCAGCCAAAGAACCAGAAGTGGCGCGATAGTCACAATTGGAATAGTCTGCGAGATAGTTACAAGTGGAGAAAGCAGTTTATCCAGCGTTTTGAAGAAGTCCATAAGAACTGCAAGCAAAAAACCAATAAACACTCCAATAGCCAGACCTACAAGGGATTCTAGAAGCGTAATCCCGGTATGTGTCAGAAGAAGCTGAAAATCCTTGACCAGCGCAAATACAACCTGAACAGGAGTTGGAACAAGGTAATTTGGAATAATTCCTGCAACAATAACAAGCTGCCAGAGCACAAGAAAAGAAGTAAGGGATATGGCTTGCAATGCAAACTGAGAAAGTTTTTTCATATGCCCTCCTTCTTGTAGTGCGTAAGGATGGCATTGACTCCCTACGCTGGCATTACCCAGATCAGGTTTATGGGTCGCAGCATAAGGTGCTGCCT
The DNA here is from genome assembly GCA_015258705.1 of Atopobium sp. GTDB lineage: Bacteria > Actinomycetota > Coriobacteriia > Coriobacteriales > Atopobiaceae > Lancefieldella. The sequence goes on from JABZHU010000143.1 coordinate 2,967, forward strand.
CTCAGCCAAGCCATTTCCCAGCTCCCCGTATTTTTATTATAGCGTGGATGCCTCTAACATCAAATAAATAGTTAAACAATCCCGAAACAGTGCACTTTAAAGTCCTATGCCGCGAAGCCACGCGCTCCTAGCCTAACAGAACTAGCCCAAAAGGTCTTTAAGTCCCAGCTTATCTGCCTCGGTAATTTGACGTACGACCTTTGCGGGAGAACCAACAACAAGAGAATTGTCTGGAATATCTTTAGTAACCAGACTATTAGCACCAATTACACAGTTATTTCCGATAGTCACACCGGGAAGCACCGTCACATTTCCGCC
>JABZHU010000023.1:0-14035 GCA_015258705.1 Atopobium sp.
GTTCTATAATTTCTGCAGGTAAGTCCATGCCAAAACGAGCCATTAACACCAGGCGTAATATTGCCTCTTGAGCAGTTCCAGCATGCAGCGTGGTCAGTGAACCATCGTGACCTGTATTCATAGCCTGCAACATATCAATGCACTCTTCACCTCTTACCTCTCCTACTACAATGCGGTCTGGTCTCATTCGAAGCGCATTTCTCACCAATGATCTAATGGTTATTTCTCCTGTTCCTTCTATCGAAGCAGGACGAGCCTCTAGTCTGACAACGTTTGGATGTGAATCAAACTTAAGCTCCGCTGAGTCCTCAATAGTGACAATTCTTTCTGACTTTGAAATTTCACATGAAAGCGCATTTAAAAGCGTTGTCTTGCCTGATCCCGTTCCTCCAACAACCGCGATTCCCTGTCTGCATTTCACAGCCCAAGACAAAAATCTTGCAAGCCATTGAGGCAGTGATTTCATTTCCACTAGTCGATCCAAAGAAGTAATTTTTCCGGTAAATCTTCGAATAGTTACTGAAGTGCCGTTCACTGCAACAGGACTTGCAACTGCATTGACACGGTCCCCATTCTCAAGACGAGCATCAACAATAGGGCTCACCCTGTCCAGTCTTCTTCCTAATGGAGACAAAATGCGATCCATAACAATCAAAATCTGCTCTTCTGAGTCAAAGACCGTTTTTGACTCAAATAGCTCGCCGTTTTTCTCGTAGAACAAATTGTTGCAGCCGTTAATCATGATTTCAGTAACATCTTTATCATTCAGTAGTGGCTGAATTGGACCAAGACCGCATACCTCATTAATTACTTGCTCGATTATTTCCTCATAGTTAACTGAACTAAAAAGCTCATCCTTCTCTTCATTAACAATTGCTTCACAGGTAACTCTTAGTTCATCTCTTACTCGGTCAATATCACTGCCTGTAATGAGAGAAGAAACTGTAGAAAGTCCTAATCGAGAAACAAGTTTTTCTTTTAACTTCTTTCTAGCCTTCAGAAATAGTTCTTTTTGAAGTTGTGAGTCATTTTCTTCTTGCGCCTCAATTTGCTTAGCAACGCGTTCAAAGACAAGCATTAACCCACTTCCTTCTTCCTATTAAACAAACTAAATGGCTTTTTCTCAGGAGTTGCTTGCAGGGCAATTTGAGCCTCGCGCAGTTGTGGAAGAATACCCAACTCGTTAAGGAAATGCGCAAGTACAAAAGAAACCGACTGTGTAAATGAAGTTTCCTCTTGTAACAGCACAGAAAGCTTTCCTTGCTGAATAAGCTCTTGAAACCCTGGTCCGCCTTCAAAAATCCTAAACATCTTTGCAGCTTCAAGACCAACCTCTGCTTTTCCAACAGAAAAGTCCTGTTTAACTCTTGGATTTGCTTTGTTTTCAAGTCGGATAATGCGAGTTCTTGCCACTCCAAGGCGCACCGCAAGTCCACTTACTTTTGCTAAAGAGTTAATGCACGTAAGAGGGTTCTCTGAAACAATAACCAGCCTATCTGCGCATTGTGCTGCCTGAGCATAGCAATCTGTTGATGCCGTCGTAGTGTCTACGAGCACCAAATCAACCAAACCAGAAACAGCTTGAAGAAAATGACTCACACAAGGAAAGAGAAGCTCTGCCATTTCAGGTTTTACACAAGGACCAAAAAGATACAAATTTTTATGGACACAAGTTGCCTTTTCTAGAAGGCTCTCTTTTTCTGAAGGTACATCAGCGACAAGATCAGAGAAGTCTTTTGGCTGCCTCATTCCAAGCTTCTCAAAAGCATTTCCATAAGACAGATCAAAATCAACTAATGCAACTTTTAAACCCCAAGAAGAAGCAAGCAGTGCCATTGAAGAAACAAGTGTGGTCTTTCCCACTCCTCCTCTTCCTGAAGTGAACGTCAGAATCGGAGCTTTTAAAGTCTTATCAAGAGGAATAAGGGATTGTAGATAGGTATTTAGCTCTTGGATACTGGCAACATAATCTGAAGCTTCTGGTAAAGGCTGAGAAAGCCTGTCAGCCCCGTATGATTGATACCCTCTTCCAACCTTTACCAGATCCCCCAATTCCATAGGGTCAATAACTAAATCAACTCCTGCTTTAGCTGCTCTAGAACGAAGTGATCCAGAAGCGCCAGACCTTACCAACACCACGCAACGTGCATTTCCGTCTTTTACAATCGCGGCTGCTAAATTTATATCCGAAACATCGGAGCCAGTATTACCAATTAAGACTGAATAATCCTGAGGAGTTGAACGAGCAACAATTGATCTAAGAGATGCTGCCGAATCTGTAAACTCACACCTATTACTGATACCTAAGTACGTAAGAATGGCTCCAATCTCAACGCGTGCGTCAAGACCTACGTATGAGATCCACTTTTCTAACATCACGCTTCACCTCCTGGATTAGTAGACGAATCTGCCTGTGACGCACTATTGCTGTTTTGGTCGGCTGTTGGAGAAGCAGAGTTCTCTGGCTGCACATCTTCACTTGCAGATGATGGGCTTGATTGATTTGTCGTGTCAGATAAATCTTTTGGGTTTTCTTCTTCAACGTAAGAGTTGTTGTGTAGTAAGTCCTGAGCGTTAATCTTTGACCCAGGAAGAGTAAAGCGGAGTGTTCCTCGAGCATATGCAGAAAGCACAGCAGGAACCTGTTCAGGAGTTAATCCAAGCGTTACAGAAGAAGAGGTGTAAAGAGTGCCCTCGGTATCATCTGACAATACCGCAATATCCGAGGCAATACAGGTAATAAGAGAATCGGTAACCTCATATGCTGCAAGCTTTGTACCAGCGCTAAGTCTCTCAGCTAATCCGTACTTCTCGCCATGAGAAATAGTGAGACCAACAAGATTTTCTGGAATAGAAATCTGAGAGGCAACAGATCGCAGATGAAGAGAAACAACAGGCATGCCAACTCCAATAACAGATGAAACCGTTCGACCCATAACACTTTCTGGATTAGTAATTGCACCCTCAGGAATCAGATCAGAAATCCAGCTTTTTACCTGTGTATTAGAAGATGAGAGAGTTTCTCCGGGCTCTATTTGTTTTGTGGCCACCAAAATTGAAGTAAGTTCTCCGCCGTATTTTTGTATTGCCTCTGCTCGTGACTTCTCAGCATCAGCGCGGACACTTTGCACATATGCAAAGAAACAAAAACTAGCTAGAAGTGCACTCAACACAGAAATCAAAATTCTTGTCTTCTTAGTCACTTTTTGTCCTCCCTCCATTTGCGATATACCGATTGTGCGCTCGGGTTGAGAGAGGGAGGACAAAAACAAAAGATTTACCTGCACAAATATGTCAGATAGCTGACGCAAATCTGACACAAAGTAATGTATCCACAGGCTGCAGCGACGCAATGAAAAATAGGTAATTTAAATTTTTATCTAATTTGATATATAAAAATTTTTAGAAAATCATAGCCGCTACATTTTTCAGAGATTGTAATGAATGATTTTCTAAGTGATTTATCTGACTCATGAACGAGGGTTGACCCCCCCGATTAGCCGGGCAGGACCAACCCTCCGTTAGTCTCAATATAGCATGTTTCCTGCTGGTTGACAAAAAACACCCTAGTCAAGCCAGGGTGCTTAGAGGATTTACGCTGTTAAAACTTAAAGCACAACATCAGGGTCAAGCGATTGCTGACTTTCTCGCATTTCTTTTGCCAAAGACAAATATGCTTTTAACTGCGGCTCTGTAATCTTGCCCTCGTGGAGAGCATCCTGAACACTACATCCTGGCTCATGCGTATGGGTACAATCCCTAAACTTACACGTCTGAGCAGCTTCAGAAATGTACGGGAATATCTTCTGCAATCCCCTCTCATGGCCCACAATAGGCAGGCTTCTGAGGCCAGGCTCATCCACAATAACGCCAGCATCAGGAAGCGCTACCATGCGGCGAGCAACTGTTGTATGACGTCCCGCTTTATCAGATTCGCGGACTTCTCCCGTTTCAAGCGCCTCATGACCCAAAAGCGCATTCAGAAGCGTTGATTTACCAGCACCCGATTCGCCAAGCACAATGGCCACGGAGCCGTAAGGAACAAGACTGCGAACAGCATCAATTCCCCACGCGGCTCCAAGCTTTTGAGCGGTCTGAGCAAGATCTGCAAGTGCATCGGTTTTCTCGCCCTCAAGCTTTGAAGCTGTGGCAACAATCTTTACCGTAGAGCCAAGAGCTGCGGTGATAGAAGAAATCTCTTGAGCCAAAAGTTCCGGTCCCGCAACATCTGATTTAGTGAGTACCACGGCACAAGTAGCACCGCAGTCCTTAGAAATAACTGCTGAGCGCACAATGCGATCTACCGAAATAGCCTCGCCATCCAGAGCCTGCACTACAAGCACAAGATCAACGTTTGCAGCCAAAGTCTGCTTTTGACCGCGAGCGCCACCCTTCCAGCGAGCAATATCGGTCTCTCGCGGCAGAATCGCCTCAATGATGCCCATATCGTGCGAGTCCGGAATGCGAGCACACACCCAGTCGCCAACGGCTACCGTGGAGTTCTGGCCCTTGGTCACGCGCGCAGCAAACTCGGCGCGAAACACTCCCTGCTCTGACACAACCGCAGGAAATCCCCTATCCAAGCGGACCACGCAGGCCATGGTCATCGTCTGGCGAGAAACCCCTTGAGCTTCAAGCTCAGATATGACGTCTGTATAAGCTTGCATCTGATCCGACGATGGAGTCAACTGCTCAAACGCCGGAACGTCCAGCAATGAAGAAAGGGCCGGCAGAGACCCTTGAGTCCTGCCGGCTCCTAGTTTTTTGGAACTTTTTGTACGCTTAGCGGACAAGAGTACTCCTCTACCTTATGCCTTGTTCTTTTGAACAGAACGCATAACAGCCTTATAAAGCTCCATCAGAGGAATAATCGATGCAGCTAAAAGCATTGCCATGGCGTACTCTTCAAAGCCAATCTCAGCAAAGCCAAATGCCTGAGAAAGTGGTGTCTCAATTACCACAAAGGTGAGAATCAAAGACATGACAAAAGAACCCCACAGCCAAATGTTTTGGCTGGTTAGCTTAAAGATGGAACCGCGCAAAGAACGCATGTTAAAGGAGTGGAACATCTCAACCATAGAAAGCGTCAAGAATGCCATGGTCATACCCTCAACGCCAGCCTCTGGGTTAGTAATAACCTGTGAGATATCAAAGGTTCCATACTCAAAGTAGTGACCAATAAAATAGCTAGCAAGGGTAAGAAGAGCAATGATAGAACCCTGAACAAGACAGTCAAAGCCAACGCCGCCTGCAAAGATTCCGTCCTTAGGGTTGCGAGGCTTGCGCTTCATGATGCCTGGCTCAGCCTTCTCGGTAGCCATAGCAAGAGCTGGCAGAGAGTCGGTGATTAGGTTAATCCACAGAAGGTGGGTAGGCTGAAGGATAGTAAAGCCAACCAGGGACGCAATAAAGACGGAAATTACCTCAGCAAGGTTGGAACTCAAGAGGAACTGGATGCACTTACGAATGTTGTCGTAGATGCGTCTTCCCTCTTCGCAGGCGCTAATGATGGTGGCAAAGTTATCGTCTGCCAGAACCATATCTGCAACGCCCTTGGTAACGTCGGTACCAGTAATGCCCATACCGATACCAATATCAGCGCGCTTAATGGAAGGCGCATCGTTAACGCCGTCACCCGTCATGGCTGTGACCATGCCCTTCTTGCGCCAGGTATCAACAATGCGAACCTTGTGCTCAGGCTGAACGCGTGCATAAACGCCAAGAGTCTCAATACGCTGCTCAAACTCTTCGTCAGAAATCTTATCAAGCTGTGCGCCAGTAATAGCCTGAGAGCGATTGGTAATAATGCCCAGCTCAATTGCAATAGCAACGGCTGTATCAATGTGGTCACCTGTAATCATAACGGTACGCATACCAGCGCTATGCGCCTCTGCAACAGCACCCTTAACCTCAGGACGAACTGGGTCAATCATGCCTGAAAGTCCCACAAAGATCATGTCGTGCTCAAGGTTAGCTGGATCATAGCTCTCTGGAGCTTCTGTTCCCCAATCACGGCGTGCTGATGCCATAACACGAAGTGCCTGGTCAGCCATAGACTTGTTCTGAGCCAAAATCTCAGAGCGAGCCTCATCGGTAAGGTCAATAATGCCATCGCTTGTCATAATCTTGGTGCAGCGAGCAAGTACCTCATCAGGTGCACCTTTGGTGTGCTGTACAACTTTGCCGGAGCGGGTACGTACCACAACAGACATCATCTTACGAGAAGAATCAAAGGGTGCCTCGCCAATACGAGGGCGAGAAGAAGCAAGGTCACTTGTGGTGTATCCAAGTTTTGCAGCGTCTGCAACAAGAGCAGCCTCAGTAGGCTCACCCTTTGCTACCTGTTCCGCATCATCCCAGGTAGCGTCTGAGCACAGTGCCATGGTACGTACATGTGCATCAAGATTTTCTGTCTCATGACGAACAACAGTCATCTTGTTCTGAGTCAGAGTACCGGTCTTATCAGAGCAGATAACCTGAGTACAACCAAGGGTCTCAACTGCAGTAAGACGGCGGACAATAGCGTGGCGCTCGCTCATTCTGGTAACGCCCATAGAAAGAACGATGGTAACAACAGCAACAAGACCCTCTGGAATTGCAGCTACTGCAAGAGAAACTGCAACCATAAACGTACTTAGGACAAGGTCAAAGTTGCCAAACATCTCGGCGCCGTGCTTAATAAAGCCTGTTGCAAAAACAAGCAGTGAGATGACAACAACAAGAATGGTAAGTGTATGTGAAAGCTTATCAAGCGCAATCTGAAGTGGAGTCTGCCCCTCTTCTGCCTGAGAAATTGCATCTGCAATCTTGCCCATCTCAGTGTCCATGCCTGTTGCAACAACAACTGCACGACCGCGTCCATAGACCACAATAGATCCGGAGTAGCACATATTCTTTCGGTCACCCAAAGGAATGTCATCGGTGTCTTCAGCAAGGCTAAGGGTCTCAGCGTGTTTCTCGACAGGAACTGATTCGCCCGTGAGCGCAGACTCCTCTACCTTCATAGAAGCACTCTCAAGAATGCGGCAATCAGCTGGGACGGAGTCACCTGCCTCAAGCAGGATGATATCGCCCACCACAAGCTCGGTTGAGGCAACAATCTCAAGACGACCGTCTCTGATAACCTTGCTCTGAGCTGCACTCATCTCTTGCAGAGCAGCAAGAGCCTCTTCAGCTTTGCCCTCCTGGACCACACCAAGAACGGAATTGATGACAACAACAAACAGAATAATGACAACGTCTGCAACTCCGCCTTCTCCGGTATAAATGCCTTCAGCAGCAGAAATCGCAGCAGCGACAAGAAGCATGATGACCATAGGATCAGCCATCTGTGCAAAGAATCTTTTAATAATTGATTCTTTTGGCGCTTCTTTGAGCTTATTAAGACCGTGGGCCTCAAGACGAGAAGCTGCTTCTACATCAGACAATCCAGCTTCAGCATCAGTTTTTTGCGCACTGATAACATCAGCCGCACTTGAAAGATACTCTTTCAAAGTTCCTCCTGGGTTTCTACCTGACAGATTGATGCCCGATCATAATTCCCCAGGAGAGGGGCAAGGGCTCACCAAGGTTGCCGTGTCAGGACCTTACAACGTCCTATCATAGGACCTTACAATGCCCTATCATTTTACCGTATTCTTCTTTTTTTCAAACCTCATAAATATTTCTTAAAACTCCTGTTATGTGGCAAATAATTGTTATCCAAGGGGTACAATAAGCGCAGAACATAACAACATAAGCCAAACGTTAGTTTTGGCAAGGAGGCAGTTATGAAAATCCTGTTTTATGGTGCTCAAAGTTACGACAAGGATTCCTTTAACCTTGAGCTTCCAAAGTATCCAGACATCTCAATCGACTACATTGAGTCAAACCTTACGCCTATGACCGCAGGCTTTGCCAAGGGTTATGACGCTGTCTGTGCTTTTGTTAACGCAGACGCCTCAATTCTGACCCTTGAGATTCTTGCCGGTTTTGACGTTAAGCTTCTACTTATGCGCTGCGCTGGGTTTGATGCTGTTGATGTTACTGCTGCTAAAGACCTTGGCATTACGGTTACGCGCGTACCTGCTTACTCCCCTGAAGCAATCGCGGAGCACGCAATGGGTCTTGCGCTTGCTGCTAACCGTCGTATTCACCGTGGTTACATCAGAATTCGCGAGAATAACTTCTCACTTGCTGGCCTTGTTGGCGATACCCTTCATGGTAAAACTGCAGGTATTGTAGGCACTGGTCGCATTGGCGCTGCACTCTGCCGCATTTGTAAAGGCTTTGGTATGCACGTTCTTGGTGCAGACCTCTATCCAAACATGAGCCTTGTCAATGACGAGCACGTTGTTGATGAGTATGTCAGCTACGATGAGCTTTGGGAGCGTTCAGACTTCATCTCACTCCACGCTTTCTTAAATGACGAGAGCTATCACATGATTAACGATAAGACCATCGGAAAGATGAAAGATGGCGTTATCCTCGTTAATACTGGTCGCGGTGGACTTATTGATACCAATGCTCTTATTCGCGGCATTCTTTCTGGCAAGATTGGTGCTTGTGGCCTTGACGTTTATGAAGAAGAAAATCCAAACGTCTATAAGGACCGCGGTGCTGAGGTCTTTGACTCAGTTACCTCTACCCTTTGCTCCTTCCCTAACGTAGTCATGACAAGCCACCAGGCATTCTTTACTCATGAGGCTCTCTCGCAAATTGCTCAGGTTACGCTTGATAACGCAACCGCTTTTGCTGAGGGCACTGACTACGTTGATAAAAGTGTGGTTTGCTAAGCGCCAGAGAAACAATCGCTTCAAAAACGGTTACTATTGATATCTGAATGTGATTTCAATTCCTATGAAAAGGAGAGATATGGCTCGCAAAAAGACCAAGATTGTTTGTACTATGGGTCCTGCTACAGAAAGTGATGAGGTCCTTCGTGAGCTCATTCTTGCTGGCATGAACGTCGCACGTTTTAACTTCTCGCACGGTAGCCATGAGTATCACCGCACTATGATTGGTCGCGTTCGTTCTATCTCTGATGAGCTTGGTATTCCTATTGCTATCATGCTTGATACAAAGGGTCCTGAGGTTCGCACCGGTCTTCTCGAGGATGGCAAGAAGGTCACCCTTACTACTGGTGATTCCGTTATTGTCACCACTGATGATGACGTCATTGGCAACGCTCAGCGCTTCTCGCTTGACTACAAGAATCTTCCAAAAGAGGTCCAGAAGGGCTCCATCATCCTTATTGATGACGGTCTCATTGGCCTCGAGGTTGATCATGTTGAGGGCACCGACATGCACTGCAAGATCATCAACGGCGGTGAGCTTGGCGAGAAGAAGGGCGTAAACGTTCCTAACGTCAACATTGGCCTTCCTTCCGTCACTGAGCAGGATCGCGCAGACATCATGTTTGGTTGCGAGCTTGGTATTGACGCAATTGCTGCTTCCTTCATCCGTGATGGCGCTGCAGTTGAGGAGATTCGTAACATCTGCCGTGAGATGGGCACTCCTAACGTACAGATCTTCCCTAAGATTGAGTCTGCTCTTGGCGTAAAGAACTTTGACGAGATTCTTGCAGCTTCTAACGGCATCATGGTTGCCCGTGGTGACCTTGGTGTTGAGGTTCCTGCAGCTGAGGTTCCTCACATCCAGAAGACTGTCATCAAGAAGTGCAACGATGCTTACAAGCCTGTCATCACTGCAACTCAGATGCTTGATTCTATGATTCGTAACCCTCGCCCAACCCGTGCAGAGGTTACCGACGTTGCTAACGCAATCTACGACGGCACTGACTGCGTCATGCTTTCTGGTGAGTCCGCAGCTGGTAAGTACCCTGTTGAGGCAGTAAAGACTATGGCTTCCATCTGCAAGGAGACCGAGAAGTACCTGCCAGTCAAGGATGTCTACCACCAGCGCGAGGGCCTTAAGAACGTTAACGGCGCTACTGGTTTTGCTGCAGTTGATATGGCAATCCGTGTTGACGCTAAATGCATTATCTGCCCAACACACTCTGGCCGCACCGCTCGCCTTGTTTCTAACTTCCGTCCAAAGCGTCCTCTGTATGCAATGTCTCCATCCGCTGAGGCAGTTCGTCGCACTTGCTTCTATTGGGGCGTCTATGCATTCAAGACCTCTGAGCAGGGCACGCTTTCTAACACCATGTACAACGCTCTGAACGTTGCTAAGGAAGTTGGCGTTGTTGAGACTGGCGATATTGTTGTTCTGACTGCTGGCGATCCTCACACCAGCCCACGTCTTGGTGACTACACCACTTCAACTAATGTTGCAATGATTTGCCACGGTCAGTAAACCGCATTTCAGCTTTAACGTTATATGCACCCAAGCGCTTGCTTGGGTGCATATTTTTTTACGTGTGATATTTCTTAGTGGCTTCCAGGAGTTAAGCAATTTTCCAGCCGACGGTTTTCTCGCGCATGTTAACAAAATCAGCGTAGATGCCGCCTTCTTTCATGAGAGATTCATGAGTTCCCCGCTGAACAATATGACCCTTATCCAGGACAAGTATCTGATTTGCATTTCGCACCGTTTTTAAACGATGGGCAATCATGATGACAGTCTTAGACTTTGTAAGCTCGGCGATTGCGCGCTGGAGTTCAAGCTCGTTTTCTGGATCAACATTAGCTGTAGCCTCATCAAGCACCACGATTGGCGCATCTTTTAAGATAGCGCGCGCAATAGAAAGACGCTGGCGCTCGCCACCAGAAAGCATTGAGCCGCCTTCTCCTAAGCGTGTTTCATATCCGTCAGGTAACGCCTGGATAAACTCTTCACAGCAGGCACGCTTAGCTGCGTCAACTACTTGCTCATGAGTTGCACTTGGATTGCCAAACTTGATGTTATTCTCAATAGTGTCATCAAAAAGGAATACTCCCTGAAATACGGTAGAGAAATTTTGGAGCAGGGCGTCAACTTTATAGTCGCGCACATCGTGTCCACCAAGGGTCACTTGACCTGCATTTACATCCCAAAAACGCTCAATAAGACGGACAAGAGTTGTTTTGCCAGATCCACTTGGACCTACAATGGCACAAGAGGTGCCTGCGGGAATAGATAGACTCACATCTTCAAGAATTTGCCTGTCATCGTAGCCAAAGGAAACATGAGAAAGCTCAATATCGCAGGAATCCGCTTTCTCCAAACCTTCTCCCTCCTCCATTGCGGGGGTGGCGAGAATAGCGTTTGTTTGTTCCATTGCAATTTCAAGATTACGCAAAATAGTTGAGAAACGACCAGCAGATTCTAGGCGACTAAACAACATAAATGACATAACTACTACGGTTAAACAAGCAGCTGTATCAAGTGTTCCAGATAGCCATAAACCAACTGATACCAGGCACATGATAATGCTGGTGGCCTTGGAGATGACCATTTGCAAAACTGAGAAACGAAGTGCCTTAAGCTCAAGGTTAAGCGCTTGAACGCGACAATCGTCAACTGCTTTGGCATATTTTCCTTCAACATCATCAATAAGAGAAAACGCTCTTACTACACTAATGCCGCGGACATATTCAAGAACAGCGCTGATTAAGGTGGTATTAGCAGCTACATACTTATCAGATACATTGCGCACGTAGGCCTGGAGCAGCTCCATAGTAATGCAGAAAAGAACAAATGTAGCCGCAGTTATAAGGCCTAGTTGCCAACAAAACACAAACAAGAACGCAACGATAATTGCTGTTAGGGCCAAACCTCCAACAACCATCATATAAAGCAGGCCGCCAAGATTTTGCATTACATCAAGCTGATTAGTCATAACAGCTGTTACTTCACCCAGGCTATTCTCGTTAAAATAGCCCATTGGTAAGCGGCGCAGTGTATCTCCAATTTCCGCGCGCTTGGTACCAGCCATACTAAAATTAGCATCACAGAAATTCTCACTCTTAAAATGAGCGCAAATGAACGCTCCTATAATGCTCAGAAGCATAACTCCCAGCGCAGAAAATATCGTCTGAGTTGAGAGTGTATCCGTAGTAAGAGCAGTAAAAACAATCCAAAGCGCCGTTATTTGTACGCCTTCAAAGAGGCAGCCAAGAATGGTAAAGAAAAGGCCCTTATAGAGTTTCTGGCGATAAGAACTTCCAAACTGAAAGTACATTTTTAAGACAGATAACATTGCTACTCCCCTCCTTAAGCCTCATCAAGTGCGCCGATGTGAGCGCGATACATAGTTGCGTAGAGCGGACATGCCTCCATTAGCTGCTCGTGAGTACCCTCAGCTTCAATGGATCCATCATTAACAACAACAATTTTGTCGGCATTTTGTACAGTAGAAAGGCGGTGCGCAATAACCACCAACGTTTTACCAGCCACCAGCTTTGCAACTGCAGATTCAACCTCTGCTTCTGATTCTGGATCTGCGTAGGCTGTTGCTTCATCGAGCATGATAATAGGTGCATTTTTGAGCATAGCTCGAGCAATTGCTACGCGCTGACGCTCGCCACCAGAAAGGTGACCTCCCGAGCCTCCTACAACCGTTTGATAACCATGAGGAAGCGATTGGATAAAGTTGTGGCATCCAGAACCTTTTGCACAAGCAATGACCTCTTCATCAGTAGCGTCTTTTTTGCCCATCCTGATGTTTTCCATAATGGTTTCATCAAAAAGGTAACTATCTTGATCAACGTAAGCTACAAGGTCTGCGAGTTGAGTTGGAGTGCAGGAACGAATATCTTGTCCTCCAATAGAAACAGACCCTTCATTTGGATCCCAGAAACCTGCGATAAGCCGTGCAACAGTAGACTTACCTGATCCACTTGGACCAACAAGTGCCGTAACTTGTTCTGGCTCAATATCTAAAGTAATCCCATGGATTACTTCATTGCTTCCGTACGAGAATCGAACATCACTCAGTTTAATTTCAGTGCCCTCAAGCGTACAAGGAACCTCGGCTCTAACCTGATCTGGGTAGTTCAATACCTCAGAAATTTCTTTGACAACAGAACCTACCTGCGCAAGAGAATCCATAAAACTCATCGCTTCAAAGAGCGGCTGAAAAATTCCCAGGGAAAGCACGGCACACATAACAAACGTAGAAGGAGAAAGAGATCCCTGAAGCACAAACAAGCATCCAAGGGGCAATACCGTTACTAACGTTGCAGGACCAATTGACAACATGGCATCCTGCCAGATTTGACAGTGGCTCATCCAATCAATAAAAGCATGGGCGGAAGCATAAACAGCCTTTGAGAACTTCTCGTAAGAACTTGCGGACTGTCCAAAAGCCTTAATTACCTCAATTCCAGACACGTACTCAACTGAGGCATTATTCATCTCTTTACCAGTTACGATAGTATTCTGATACCAATACTCATAGTCCTTCATCATGCCTGATAAACAAGCAAGTCCCACAATTATGGTCAGCAATGCAGCAAGAGCAAGACGCCAATCCAAAACAATGAGGTACACAAAAACCGCAAAAGCAGCCGTAAGGTTTGAAGTAAGTTCAGGAACTGCATGGGCAAGTGTGGTTTCAATACTATCGATCTTCTCGACTAACAGGCGTTTGAGGGAGCCCGAAGGAGTATCAAGCACATATCCCATGGGGATAGTTGTCAGTTTCTTTGCCACTCGGGTGCGCATGTTTGCAATTGTTGCAAACGTTGCCTTATGAGAAACGATAGTTGAAAGGTGGTGGAAGATAATCTTTATCAAGTAGCTGAGACCTGCTATAAGTCCCCAATGCAGGTAAAACGGCCATTCTTGAATTCCATTAAAGATACCAACCACCATGTTGCCTGCGGCAACGTAAGGAACCATTCCTCCCAAAACGCCAATAATGGCAAGGATGACAGAGAGCGCGTACATACCTTTTCTGTCTGACCACTCGAGCAATACTGCAACAGGATTTACTTCAGATTGCTGAGGATCCTGTTTTGCATTTTGGTTGGGCTCAGTAGCTTGAACACTTTGGTTCTGACGATTTGCCATACCCACACCGCCTCCTGCACAAACTCACAATGTAGTGTCTGTTATTCAGGCTGGCTTTGACAGAGAAAGCAAGGCTTCAACTGCCATAAGTTAGCTATAT
>JABZHU010000144.1:0-3253 GCA_015258705.1 Atopobium sp.
AACATCAGCGACTTCTTGAGCTCTTTGATGCAACTCCTGGAGCGGTGCTTATTGGTACGCAGATGATTGCAAAGGGTCTGGATTTTCCTGACGTTACTTTGGTTGGTGTTATCAACGCCGATACCATGCTTAAGCTGCCAGATTTTAGAGCAGCCGAGAGAACCTTTGACTTGCTGGAACAGGTTGCTGGTCGTGCGGGCAGGGGAGAAAAGCCAGGTAAGGTCATCATTCAGTCGTACTGGTCAACACATCCTGCTATTGCTTCTGTTGTGACCCATGACAGACGCCCGTTTCTTGATGCAGAACTTAAAGAGAGAAGAGAGGGGGCTTATCCGCCCTTCTCGCGCTTGTCTAATGTGCTTTTCTGGGGAGTTTCAGAAAAAGAAGTTCGTCGCGTAGCAGATCAGATGGCAGAGGCACTGCATACAAAGTTAGACGCGCAAACAGGATGGGAGATTTTGGGTCCTGCTGATTGTGTAAAAGCCAAGGTAAAAGATAAGTATCGCAGGCATATTTTGGTAAAGGCTCCCGTGGATGCTCAGGTAGGCGAAATTCTTTCTGAATGTGCTGCTTCACTTGATAAAAGAGTGGGTATCAACATGACATTAGATGTTGATGCTTACGACATGATGTAAGGAAAGTTATGAGTTCTGAAGTTGATGATATGGTGCTTTGGCCAGACCCTCGTCTGAGCCAAGAGTGCGAAGAGATTGACGATATTAACGACGATGTTCGCAAGATGGCTGAGCACATGCTCAAAGTTATGTATGCTACCGATGGCGTTGGTCTTGCTGGACCTCAGGTGGGCTATATGAAGCGCATGGTAGTCATCGATGTTGACTATCCTAACGGCCAAGAGAACCCTTTTGTGCTCATTAATCCAGAGATTAAAGTTGCAGATGGCGAGCCTCGTGTGTACGAGGAGGGCTGTCTTTCGTTTCCTGGCATTACGGTTCCGGTTACACGCCCAAGCCATGTTGTCGTTCACGCATATAACCTCGAGGGCGATCTGATGCGCTATGAAGCAGAAGGAGATCTTCTCGCCGTATGTTTGCAGCATGAGATTGACCACATCAACGGCGTAACCATGCCAGATCACCTGGGACCAGGTGCTCGTATGGAGACGCTGCAGGAGTACAAAGAGGCGTTGGCTTCTGGCGCTCGTCCTGGTCAAACAGACTATTAGGAGTTGGCATGCGCGTAGTCTTTATGGGAACTCCAGGTTTTGCTGTTCCATCGCTCAAAAAACTTGCTCATGATCACCAGGTTGCTTTGGTTATTACAAGGCCAGACGCTGTTCGTGGTCGTGGTAAAACACTTGAGCCATCTCCCGTAAAAGAATGCGCACAAGAGCTTGGATTGCCCGTTCTTGAGGCAAACCGCATGACTCCAGAAGTAATTTCTTCCATGCAAGAGGTACAACCAGAAGCGCTCTGTGTGGTTGCTTTTGGCTGCATTTTGCCAGATGAAGTTATCTCTCTTGCGCCTTATGGCGCCTTGAATGTGCACGCATCGCTGCTGCCTCGCTGGCGAGGAGCCGCTCCAATTCAGCGTGCCATCCTTGCTGGCGACGTTGTCGCTGGTGTTTCTATCATGAAGATTGCGCACGAGCTTGACGCGGGAGATTGGTGCAAACAGGCATCGTGTGAGGTCGGCTCCAAAAATACTGAGCAACTCACTGACGCTCTAGCACATTTGGGTGCTGACGCACTGTCTGAGGCTCTTTCTGAGCTCAAGGAAGGCTCTCTTGAGTGGCATGCACAGGATGAGCGAGAAGTAACGTTTGCTCCTAAAGTTACTAAGCAAGAAATGAAGCTTGCTCCAGAAGATTCAGCCCAGGTAAATGCGTTGAGGGTTCAGGCTTCGTCTGATACCGCTCCTGCTCGTGCTTCGGTTGGTGGCAGGTCTTTGCGTGTTCTCTCCGCTCAACTAGCTCCAAGTGAAGCCTCTGTTGCTCAAGGTCAGGTTGCTCTTCAAGATCATAGGTTGTTCCTTGGCTGTGCTGAAGGAACTCTTGAGCTTCTTGAGGTGCGTCCAGATGGCAAGCGCTCTATGGATGCAAAATCATTTGCCACAGGACTTCAGAAGTCCCAGATGACCTGGCAGATGCTTCAATAATGGCCACCTTAACTCCTGCTCGAAGAGTGGCCTATCAGGCATTCTTTGAGTGTAGACGCAATAATTTACGTATTCGTGATTACTTACGAGAGTCAAAAGACTTCTCGGAGCTTTCTGCTCAAGATAAAGCTTTTGCTACACGCTTTGCACTAGGGGCTACCCTCACAAAGGGCAAACTTGATCAAGCTCTGAGGAATCATCTTAAGTCAGGTATTCATCTAGAGCCAAAGGTACAGGACGCTCTCCGTATTGCTGTATTTGAGGTTTTATATTTAGAGACTAGACGTGACGCCGCCATTAGCCAAGGTGTTGAGCTGGTAAAGTCTATCTCAAAGCGTTCTTCTGGTCTTGCAAATGCTGTGCTTAGAAAAATTTCTGAAAAAGAAGCTCAGCTTACGCGTGCAAAGAATCCCAAAACGCCTTCAGAGCTTTCGTGGGCGTCAGGCATTCCTGAGTGGATTTGTTTGGAGATTATTGAGTCGCTGGGAGAGTCTGCCGCTCAAAAGCTCATTCTTAATTTAAAGAACCCCGCTCCTGTGTATGTCTTACAAAGAAACGTATCAGAGCAGCAATTGCAGAGCAGCTCTTTAGAGCTACAGCAAACAGTTCTGCCAGATGTGTATGAGGTAAAAAATCCTGCTCAACTTAACGTTGACGCATATGTAAAGAAAGTTCAGCTTGTTCCTGCAGATTTAGCTTCTCAGCTTGTGGCACTTCTCGCGGCATCTTATGTAGACCAAGAAATACTTGAGGTTGGACAAGGCAGAGGAACCAAATCCTTGTTGCTTTCTCACGCATTTGAGGCGCTTGATAAAGAGAATACCCACATAACCGCTGTTGAACTTGTAAAGGGAAAGTCCCACGTTTCAAAAAGAAGATTGAAAACTGCTGGCCTTTCAGATCAGGTTACATCACTCACGTTTGACGCTACACTGTTTGTGTCACCAGAGGTTCCAGAGGAGCTTAATCAGAGCTTTGATGTGGTTTTTATTGACGCTCCCTGTTCTGGTTTGGGCACCCTTCGTCGTCATCCAGAGATTGCGTGGAATTTGTCACCAGAAAGTTTGTATGACGGCGGAGAGCTTACCGCTTTACAAACCAAACTCTTGCAGAGTTGCAGCAGTCGTGTAGAGAT
>JABZHU010000145.1:0-3226 GCA_015258705.1 Atopobium sp.
CCTGTTCCTAGTGCCAAATTTTCATAATCGATGAAAACCGCAATAGAGCTCTGAGGAGTAGAAATATCACTCATAATCGGGGTTCCTTTGCGGCTAGCACTTAGTGGCAGCAGTGGCCGTCATGACCGTGCTCGTGACCTTCATGCTTATGATGATGTCCGTGACCATGGCACTCACACTCGTGATCACCATCTTCGTGGTCGTGACCACAGCAGCACTCGTGCTCACCCTCATCTTCCTGGCTCTCAAGAAGCGACCAGTCAAGACCAGCTGCAGTGCTCGTAGCTTCATCAGCATAAAGCAGCGAGATTGCCTGAGTACCCTTACGAGCGCCACCAATCTGGCAGAGCATGTCATACAAGGTAAAGGCGGTCTCTGCACCAGGGAGGGTAATCTCAAGGTCCTCAGACTGAGCAAGAGCAAGCGCAATATCCTTGCGGAAGTGCTCAGCCAAAAATCCTGGTTGGAAGTCTCCCTCAAGCGACTTAGGAGCAAGCTCTTTAAGTGCGCGAGAAGAACCCATGCCACTAGCAACAACCTCAAGCATCTGCTCAACGTCAAGTCCACCCTGCTCTGCCAAGGCCATTGCGTCTGCATAGCCAATCATGCAGGAAGCAAGGGATACCTGGTTACAAAGCTTTGCGGTCTGACCCTTACCAGCACCACCCATGCAGAAAATCTTTGCAGAGAAGGTCTCGAGAAGAGCGCGTACTGGCTCAACGTCGTTCTCAGTTGCGCCGACAATCAGCGTGAGAGTACCGTCTTGAGCACCCTTCTGGCCGCCCGTAACTGGACAGTCAAAGGCGTGCTTTCCCTCAATTTCAGCAGCATCGTGAATATCACGAGCAAGCTGAGATGAAGAAGTAGTCAGATCAATAAGGTACGCACCCTTCTTAGCAATGCGGATAAGACCGTCTGTTGCCAAGTAAACGTCTTCAACGTCAGTTGGATAACCAACCATGGTAAAGATAACGTCAGCGTCTTTTGCAGCATCTGCCACACTCTCTGCAGCGTGAGCGCCCAA
The DNA here is from genome assembly GCA_015258705.1 of Atopobium sp. Taxonomy (GTDB): domain Bacteria; phylum Actinomycetota; class Coriobacteriia; order Coriobacteriales; family Atopobiaceae; genus Lancefieldella. The sequence continues at coordinate 1,025 of JABZHU010000145.1, forward strand.
CGAGACAAGCTTTTGTGCTTTCTCTGGTGTTCTGTTGTAAACAGTAACGTCATAACCAGCAGAAATAAGGTGCTCTGCAATAGGAGCGCCCATAATGCCTGTTCCAATAAAAGCAACCTTTGCATTCTTGCTCAGTGCCATGTATGAGTCCTTTCAGACTGAAATAAATATACAAACTGGGGCCGCTCCAAAGAGCGACCCCATACCTTGTACCCGTTAATTAGATTTACGAACCCTGTTAGCAATTCGGTCAGAAAGCGAAAGCTTCTCGCGGCGGTCAGTACCCCAGAAGACAATAGCTACCATGCCTGGGCCAACGTGAGCGCCAATGACTGGTCCCACCTGACTGTGAATAATGGTGAGTCCCTCGCAGCCCTTCTCTTTGCGAATCTGAGCCTCTAGCCAATTGGCATCTTTCTGTGAGTCTGCAGAAATGATGCCGACAGGAAGTGAGGTGTCATGAGAATAGCTATCTCTGAAGTCCTGAATCAAAGACTTGAGCGCCTTCTTACGACCTCTGCACACTGTCTTGACGGTAAGAGCTCCTGTTGAGTCATAGGTAAGCTCTGGCTTTACATCAAGCTTGCCACCAATATTTGCTGCAGCAGCAGGAATACGACCGCCCGCAGCAAGAGCATCCAAGGTCTCAAGTGTTAAGTAGCCATGAATATAGTTACGCGCATCTTGCGCCCACTCGGCAATCTCTTTTGCCGAAAGACCCTTATTGGCCTGATGTACTGCTTCAAGACCCAAAAGCTGAGCTGCGGACGAAGGTGCACCATTGTCGACTACGTAAATCTCAAAGTCTGGGTATTTCTCTCTTACCATATCTGCTGCTTGCTCAGCTGCATAGTAGGATGAAGAGAGAGCCGAGGTAAAGCACAGATACACCGTTGGTGTGCCCTGCTTTGCAGCTTTCTCAAAGATCTCAAGATAATGACCAGGAGTAATTGCAGAGGTGGTGTAGCGCAGCTTTTTATCCTTGCGCATACCCTCAAAGAACTCATGTGCACTAATGCTCTTCCAGCCGTCATCATAGTGCTCTCCATCTGGTCCCACATAAGGGAACTGGATGATATCAACACCTAGCTGTTCAGCAATTCCTGGAGCAAAGTCTGCGCAGGAGTCCATGATGATTCGAACGTTACTGGGCTTATGATATGCAGCTGAAAGCTCAGTAGGCTCAAGATCTTCAAAGGCAACCTCGCTGATTTCTTCTTCGGCCTTATCTTTTTTATTGAACATCTTGTTCCTCAATCTTAGGTTTGATAATTCCGTACCCACCATTTTTACGATGGTAAATGACATTAGTCAAACCAGTGGAAGAATTAACAAAGACATAAAAATCATGGCCGAGAAGGTCAGTTTGGACAAGCGCCTCCTCTTCTGTCATGGGCTCAAGATCAATGTACTTCTCGCGAACAAGCTGGTCATCAAGGTCTTCAGCTGGAATCTCAATAAGATTGGCAAGATCTTCTTGTGTAAGAGCAACTCCGCGCTCAGACTTTACATGATGACGACGCTCAACAACTTTTGTCTTGTACTTGCGTAGCTGTCTGGAGACTTTTTCTGCTGCTTCATCAATAGCTACATACATATCATCAGAGCTAGCAGTGACACGAACAACATTGTTACGAACAAATACCGTAACCTCAGCTGTCTTTCTATCTGGATTTGAAGGGTTTTTGTCTACTCTGAGAACTACATCGCAAGACATAGGAGTGATGTCAAATACTTTAAGAGCATCACCGATTTTCTGATCTACGTGTGTGCGCAAAGCCTCAGAAATGCTTACCTTGCGTCCCGAAATCTTGATGTCCACCATGGGAGCCTCCTATCGGATACACGAGACATCTTCTAACTGATGTCTGTATAACAACAATACCCATTTGTTGGTCAATCATTCCATAAAAAATTGAATTGAGCGGTAAACGGTTAGAGACTATTTATCTTTATGTGCGATTAATTTTGCTCAGAGGAAGATGTAGTTGAATCAGTGCTGGTAGATTGCGTAGAAACTTCCACAAGACCGGATATCTTATTGGTAGTTGAGAGGTGTGGCAAGGTGCCAATCCACTTGTTTCTAATAACTCCCTCGACACCGTTAGATTGAATAGCTGAAAGAGCTTGCTGAATTTGTGTAGCGAGAGCTTTGTTACTGGTTGCTACAGAAATGCCAATCGTGGATGGAACGTCAACGAC
>JABZHU010000024.1:0-13844 GCA_015258705.1 Atopobium sp.
ATTGGACGAATTTTTCACGTGCATTCACATTATTTTTGAACTGCTTAAACGTAAATGCCAAAATGACAAAACTAAAAATTTTTCCCCAACTAAACGGGTTTTTTACCCAAAACAGCGCCCTCTAAATGTCATATCAATTTCTTGATTAGTTTTTGTGCATATTAGGCAGTCTTTATGCACGCTGAGGTGTCCTCGAGTAACTGAGCGCCCTGTGCGCTCAACGCACTCTGCAAAGCAAGCGCGCCATACACGTCGTCGCGTAACCACGGCGCATATGGCGCGCTCGCACGAGCAGCTCAACCAGCAGAAACGTTTAATTACCTGCGGATAAACCTAAAGCCGCGGCCAGAGTGGATGTACGGCAAGAATGCTCGGTCTTCTTCGCAGATGTTTCCTGCGACGTTATCGCGAGCATCAAGCTCCAACAGGCCTCGAGCAATCGAAAGTTCCCCTGCATAGCGACCATATGCTTTACTGCTCACCAAAATAGCGCCAGTAGCAACAGTTTCCCAGGTAGAAGGCTTCGCGTCATACACCGGAGCATCTTTCCAGAGTCTGGACTCCTGTGAACGGATAATGTACGAGCTGGAATCAGGTCGATCGGTCTGCAAGCGATCATACAGATACTCAAAATCAGGTTTTAACTCGGCTTTTAGCTCGATACAATTCTGCTCAAGCTGACCAATGCGCTTCCACGTAGCCTCGGTAACATCTGGGTCACCAATGAGTACCACGTCAGAGTCTGCATCATAAAGCGCAAGCATTGCCTGAATCAGTGCATCACCAGAAAGCCCGCGGTGCTCCTCGACAGTAGGAAGTCCCTCGTAGAGAGGACCACGGAAAACCTCGCCAGGAACAAACGAGAAAATCTGGAATCCAAGCGCCGAAAGGCGTGCATTAATCTGTGATACGCGCTCAAGCGAAAGGCCCGTATAGCTCTTGGGATAGTAATTGTGGCAGGCAGCAAAGCGAGTAAAGTCGGCACCAGCTGCTCGCCACGCGGAAATGTCGTCCTTAGTGATAGTTGAAGCATTAAACACCACGTGGAACTTGCGAGAAAGCTCAACGGTCTCTGCTGCATCAAATCCGAAGTCAAGGCGCACATACGTAATGCCAAGTTCTGCAAGCTCGTCAAACTTCTGAACGCCAAGTTTGGAAAGAGTCGCAGGAGAAACGTCGGCAATAAGATTGATCTCTGCTCTTTTGCACAGCTCTAAAAGTCGGCGAGCCTCAGTGCGATAATCAATCCCCTCTTCCTCGGGAATCTGTAGAGAAGTGAATGCATAGTGGCATCCGGCCGCCTGTGCTTTTGCCACAACCTCAGCATTAGCCTCGTATCCGCTGGCAAAATACAGTGAAATTCCGGTGCGCATAAATCCTCCAAGTAAATTGCAAACGCTTCTAAAAGACAGGTTTCTCGCCAGGCGAGAAGACCGACGAACAGCCAGGCGAGGCGCCGGGCGAGAAAAAATCCCTCTTCCTAGGATACCTAAGAAGAGGGATAAACGTTTCTAGAACGTGCGGTTTTTACTCGCCGAAGACGTCGTTGATACGATCCTCGTCAACGCCGAAGAACCAAGTAAGTGCAAAGCCTGCAGCGTAAGCAAGAAGCATTGCAAGCAGGTAGAAGACCTGGTTACCAGGCTGGACAATCAGCAGACCAAAGAGGCCGGAGACGCCCTGGGAAACGGTACCAAGGTGGAAGAGGTAAGCAACTACGGAGCCAATACCGGAGCCAAGGCATGCGGTGATGAATGGCTTACCAAGAGGCAGGGTAACTGCGTACATAAGAGGCTCGCCGATACCGAGCATACCAACTGGGATGGACTCGGTCAGGTACTTCTTGACGCGCTTGTTCTTGGTCTTGAAGAGGATTGCAAGACCAGCACCAACCTGGCCGCCGCCTGCCATCATCAGCAGAGGAAGCAGGTAGTTGATACCCTGAGTTGGGCCCTCTGGGTTGTTAAGCATAACGTGGATTGGGGTAAGTGCCTGGTGCAGACCAACGGAAACCAGTGGCAGGAAGGTAGAACCAAGCAGGTAAGCACCAAAGACGCCAAGCTTGTCATAGAAGAACTGAAGAACAAAGAAGATAGCCTGAGTGAGCCATGCGCCTGCAGGCTGAAGAATCAGGACAGAGCCAATGACACCGAGAATAACGGTGCAAAGTGGAGTCAGGAAGGTGTCAAGAACGCTTGGCATAACCTTGTGCAGGTTCTTCTCCAGGAATGCGAAGAAGATTGCGCAGATGATTGCACCAATCATGCCGCCTGCTGCTGCGTTGAACAGGTCAGAGGAAGCGACGATAAATGCGCCCTCCTTGAAAGCAACAGTTGGAAGGCTGAATGGAAGGTGAACCAGACGAGTTGCAACGCCGTCAACAGTCTTGGAAGCAAGAAGAGGCATACCAGCGTTAGCAATGGAGAGTGCACCAGCCATAGCACCAAGAACGCGAGAACCGCCAAACTCCTTGGCAGCGTTCTCGCCAGCAAGAACTGGCAGGTAAGCGAAAAGCGCCCAACCCATGGTCCAGATAGCTGCGAACCACCACTCGTTGGCATAAGCCTTACCAGTGGAGAAGTTGATAACATTGATAATACCGTTAATCAGACCTGCAGAAATGATGCCAGGAAGCAGTGGAACAAAGATGTTAGCAATCTTCTTCAGGAAGCGCTGAACAGGCTTGTTCTCATACTTAGCCTTCTGAGCTGCCTTGTTGTCCTTAGCTGCGGAAACAACGTCGTCCTCAGATGCGTCACCAGCAGCAACGCCGGTAAGCTTGGAGAACTCAACAATAACCTTGTTGACAACGCCAGGACCAAGAACAACCTCGAGGTACTCTGCATCCTCGACCAGACCCATGACACCGTCGATAGCCTTGATGGCCTCGGAGTCAACCTTTGCAGGATCTGCGGTCTTAATGCGGAGCCTGGTCATGCAGACCATGTTGCTCTGAACATTTTCTTTACCACCGACGGCAGCAAGAATCTGTTCTGAAAGCTTGGTGTAATCCATACTTTCCTTCTTTCTCTCGTTGCGATGTTGCAACAAATACTTATCAAGAATACATAAAAAATGAACTTGGCGGTACAAGAATCCATACCTGTGGTTCAATGTTTCATGTTTTGACCTAATTTGAACACCCTGTTACTGCAGGTAAACTGAGTGTTTTTCAAAACTTACCGACCACTTGCGCGTCATACTAATACCACTGACCGATGCAGCTGAAACAAAATGCTCACGCGTGTGTCATTTGTTACAACTGTAATTACTACAGTGCACCTCTGACATGACCATGAGCTGCCTCGAGCTTAGCTTTAGCCTCGTCAACAGGCATCTGAGTAAGCAGCATAACAATAGCAAGCTTTGCATTACCCTCAGCCTGCTCAAGCGCCTGAGCTGCCTCTTCACGAGTGCAACCAGTTGCTGCCATGGTGATGTTCTGCGCGCGGACTACCAGCTTCTTATTGGTCTGCTGCACGTCAACCATAAGATTCTGATATGCCTTACCCACGCCAACCATAGAACCGGTTGAAATCATGTTCAGAATCATCTTCTGAGCGGTACCAGACTTAAGGCGCGTGGAACCTGTAAGAACCTCAGGACCACAGGAAGGTTCAATAGCAAGGTCTGCCTCTTTGCCCACTTCAGAACCCTTATTACAGGCAATAGCAACGGTCTTGCAGCCCAAAGAACGAGCATAGCGCAAGCCGCCAATAACGTAAGGTGTGCGACCACTAGCTGCAATTCCAATAGCAATGTCGTTCTTGTTCAGGCCGATCTTCTTGAACTCTTCTTCGCACAGCTCAAGAGAATCTTCTGCGCCTTCAACTGCACGTACAAAGGCCTTCTCGCCACCGGCGATAAGACCAACAACCACGTCAGGAGAAACGCCAAAAGTAGGTGGGCACTCAACCGCGTCCAAAACGCCCAGACGGCCTGAGGTTCCAGCGCCAAAATAGACGATTCTGCCGCCAGCCTCAAGCGAGGAAACTGCCCACTCAACTGCCTGTGCTACCTGGGGAAGAACCTCTTTTACGCCAGCAACCACGTTGAGATCTTCCTGGTTCATAACGCTAACCAGCTCAAGCGGGGTCATCTGATCAAGGTCCATGGTGTTGGGGTTTCTTGTCTCGGTGACAAGCTTTGTTAAATCAATCACGTTTTCACCTTCTGTGTTGTGATTTTTACGCACTATTACGCAATAACGTCGTTGGCTATACCGGGCAAATCTTGGTCAGATGAAAGCGTATTGACATGCTCGGCTGAATCCAACTTGCCAATATAGTTTGTCGAGAAACGCTTAACACTCTTCTCGTAATTTCTATTTACATAGGCTGCAAAGAGCGCATCTACAACGTTGAGCTGGGCAATTCTTGAAGACATGGCGCCACTTCTCATGATGTGCTCTGTTTCTGCAACGCCTAAAACGTAGTCGGAACGGTGAATGAGCTCTGAATCAATGCCGCCGCGAGTGATGGCAACCACCTTGGCACCGTTTGCCTTTGCAATCCAAGCACACTCAATGGCTTCTCGCGTAAGGCCTGAGTAGCTGACCACAATAGCAAGATCTTCTCGCCCCATGTTTTTGGCGTAGAGCATCTGAGAGTGGTAATCGTCGCTCAAGTTGCAGTTGATGTTGAGGCGCATGAGTTTGAGCTGTAGGTCTCTTGCAACCAGAAGCGAAGCTCCCATGCCAAAGAGGCAGATGGAATGAGCTTGCATCATGAGTGAAACAACTGAGTCAACAACCTGAGCGTCAAGCAATTGCCTGGTAAGCTCCAGCGAAGAAATGTTCTTTGCCGTAACTTTTTCGATGATCACATCAGTGGTGTCACCTGCGATAACGCCGCCGACAGCAATATCGTTGCTTTTGTTGCTTACTGCCAGCTCGTAAATGAGCGCCTGCTGGAACTCTTTATAGCCACCGCAGCCAAGCTTCTTGCAAAGCCTGACAACCGTTGATGCAGATGTATACGTTTGAGCTGCTAGTTTATGGATTGATTGACCAACTGCCGCCTCTGGATCCGACAGAATATAGTCGACAATATCGCGTTCAGCTGAACTAGCATTCTTGCGATACTCTTCCAGACGTAGACGAACACCTCTCACGCAATCACCTCCGGCCGTCCAGTTGACTAAAACGTTTGACTATATTGTTTCACGATGCCATAAAAATTTCATCTGTAAAGTAGGCAGTGCCGTAAACGGTAGTATTGTATGCGCAAGTGTAAGCTCACTCCATGTGCGTTGCATGCGCGACTGCTCATGTTTTCCCAGCATAATGCGGGGACAATTGTCACAAAAATCTTGCTTTATGTTAGGAACTTTAATATCACTTCATAAAAACTTTTACTACTGAGTAGACATTTGACCACGTAAAACCTGATTAAAATATTTCATCTTTGCCTAAAAAATTCAAATTTAGATACCATTGACAGCTTTTTTGATACCACTCGCAGTACGTTAACGTACCCATTATTTCATCTTGGACAAACTAGCTGCAATTTTGATGAAACGCACGTCATTATAAGCGCAAATTATCTCAGCCAATTGAGATAGCAGGTGTTTCACCTAAGGCAAAACCGAAGGAGACGATATGCGCACCAACGAAGATTTGCACCAGAATCAAAACGCTCACTCTGAGCACTCATCTAACGCAGGCTCCCCTGCTGGACAGACCAGAAGGCAATTTCTGAGCAGAAGTGCTCTTGGTCTAGCCGCTCTAGCAGGTCTTGGCCTCACCGCCTGCCAGACAAAGGGTGGCGCAACTGCTGCTAAGGGAACCGCAAAGAAGGTTGACTCCGTAGACGGAACCTTCCAGTACGAGAAGGTCTTCCCTGTTCTTAACGACAACGAGGCCTTTGACGACTCTCTTGTTACCAACCAGCTCAACAGCTTTGTTTGCTTTGCTGGTCAGGGCACCGTCTATGTGAAGAGCTCCGAGCCTCAGAGCTTTGCACTCTTTGTAAATGGTCACCAGGTCCCAACCGACAAGCTTGACGGCTCTTCCTGGAACCAGATTGACATCTCTGATGTAACCGTCAACGGCGATAACCGCCTGCAGGTCAGCACTGTTAAAGAGACCCAGGCAACCTTTGAGGTCAAGATTGGCTACCCAACCCTTATTGACGGCACCAAAGACTACGCCGACAACGACAACTTTAAGCTGATTGACCAGATCATCAACGCAGAGATTGCCAATGGCTTTACCTCTGCCCAGCTGGTTGTTACCAGGTACGGCAAGATTATCAAGAAGACTAACTACGGCAACGTCAATTCTTACAACAAGGACGGCTCTCGCATCAAAGACGGCAAGGCTGTTGACGACAACACCCTCTATGACCTGGCCTCTAACACAAAGATGTATGCCACTAACCTGGCAATTGAGAAGCTGGTTACCGACGGTCAGCTGGACGTTTCCAAGAAGGTTCAGGAGTATATTCCAGACTTCAAGGACCAGGAAGGCGATAAGATCCTGGGCAAGAACGAACTTACCGTTCGTGAAATCCTAGAGCACCAGGCTGGATTCCCACCAGATCCTCAGTACCACAACCGCAACTACAACCCAGAGAAGCCTGACGATCCTCAGCCAAACGCTAACCAGAAGCTGTACTCTCAGAATCGCGACGAGATTCTGCAGAAGATCATCGAGACTCCTCTGCAATACGTCCCAGGTACTAAGACTGCCTATTCCGACGTAGACTACATGCTTCTTGGTTTTATCATCGAGAAGATTACCAACAAGCGCCTTGACCAGTACGTTAAGGAAGCTCTCTATGAGCCACTGGGACTCAAGAACGTCACGTTCAACCCACTGGACAACGGCTTCAAGGCTGACGGAATCGCAGCTACCGAGCTTAACGGCAACACCCGCGACGGCCTGATTACCTTTGACAACATGCGTACCGACACCATTCAGGGTACGGTCCATGACGAGAAGGCCTACTATGCCATGGGTGGTATCTCTGGTCACGCTGGTCTATTTGCCAACGCTTCCGACCTGGCTGTTCTTGTCCAGACCGTTATGAACCGTGGTGGCTACGGCAACACCATGCTCTTTAGCGAGGATGTTCACGACCAGTTCATCAAGCCAAAGGACACCAGTGTTACCTACGGTTTGGGCTGGAGGCGTAAGGGTCACATTGGCTACCAGTGGGCCTTCTCGCCAATTGCAAACGCTGCAACCGTTGGCCACACCGGCTGGACCGGCACGCTTACCGTCATTGACGTCTACAACAACACCAGCTTGGTGCTGCTCACCAACACCAAGAACTCGCCTGTCATTGACAACAAGGTCAATCCTAACGACTTTGTAGGCAACCACTTCCTGACCGGCGGCTACGGTGTTGTTTCTACGCTGGCATTCGATGGCCTCGACGACGCAAACGCTGAGGGCAACAACGCCAAGCTCATGGACATGGTTATTGCCAAGTACAAGCTCATTCAGGCCGAGGCAGATTATCAGACTGACCCCGATAAGGCTTCCCTGAAGGCATTGCTTGAAGTCTGCGACCAGAGGAAAGACTCCAAGGTTATCAAGGACTTCCAGGCAAGCGATCTGTACAAGACCATCTCGGAGTTTGTTGGTAAGTAAAGCTCGTGTAAACAAGCTGCGAAGCGGGAATAAACGCAGTACACGAACAAGGTACGATACACATCTTGTCTAGCAACGGCCCTCTCCTCCGTCTAGACACACCAAAGCCCGGATGCTATTGCGCGGCATCCGGGCTCTTTTTGTGCGTGCGCGCACGCTGGGCTTTCGAGTGCGCGGGTCGGGCGCGCCGCGAGCCTGAAAAGTGCAAAGAATCTGTATTTGAGCCACCGATTCTTTGTCAAAATCAGGCAAATCCACAGTTTCTTTAACGTTTTCAGGCAGAATTTACAGATTCTTTGCAGAAATCAGGCGCGCCATGCGATCGCGCGCATTGCGGGCGCAAGCTTGCGGTCGCAAGCTTGCGGGCACGTTTCCAGGCGCACACCTTACAGTGCGGCGAGAAAATCCTCTGCTTGCTGGGCAATTGCCTCGTAAACCTCGGGCTCTGGCTCCCAAGTTCCCTCAGTCCAAGCGGTAACAGGAAGCGAGAAGCCATTAAATGGCTCAACTGGCTTGGTGCGCAGGGCCAGGAACTGCTGCTTAACCACGGCAAGCGATCCTGCAGTCTTGTTTTTGCCACCAACACCGCTTGCAGTAACAACCTTACCAGCAATGGCGGTCTCGGACTTCTTTTCGTAATCGGAGGTGAGCGGACGGCTCAGCCAATCCAGGATATTCTTGACGGTGCCGGGAATGCTGTAGTTATACTCCGGGGTAAAGAGCCACACGCCGTCGGCGGCCATAACCGCGTCCCTGACTTTTTGGACACCTTCAGGAGCTGGGAATTCCTCGTCCTGGTTGAGCAGAGGGACGTCCAAAACGTCAACGACCTCAATCTCCGCCTTGCCTTCGAGTGCCTTTACCGCAACCTGGCTCAATATTTTGTTAAACGAGTTCTTTCGGCCAGAGCCGATGATAAATACAATTTTCTTCATAAGCAGACCTCTCCGTGAATGCTGTGTAAATAAAAATCATGCACGAGCAAACCTGCCCGTACATGATTTGTGTACCCAAACGTTAGCTCTGTAGTCGTATTTAACAGAAGTCCGAGAAATTCACACAGCTCTCAAGCACTTTTACCACCTGCTCAAGACCTGCGAGGTCTTCCTGGGTGAATCGAGCCACGCTCGGACTATCAATATCCAGCACGCCAACTACCTGGCTATCCTTGACGATAGGAACGACCACCTCAGAGTTTGATGCAGAGTCGCATGCAATATGTCCCGGGAACTGATGCACATCCTCTACCAGCTGACTTGTCTTTGTTTCCGCAGCCGTGCCGCACACTCCCCGACCAAAGGGAATACGCACACAAGCAACTTTGCCCTGGAACGGTCCCAGGCGCAGCTCGGGAGTGCACGGCTCGTGGTCGCTCGGGGTCGCGCCCGAACCCGCGTCCAGCTCCGTGTCCGGCTCCACGCCCGGAGCCGCGCTCGGCTCCGCTCCTGACACCGTCACAGGATCTACCAGGTAGAACCCCACCCAGTTGATGTCGTCGAGCGCGTCCCACAGAAGGGCCGAGGCGTTGGACAACACCGGCAGCCAGTGAGCGTCAACCTCGGCAAGCGAGACAATCTGTTTTGCAAGTAAACCGTAATCTGTCATGTTTACTTCTCTGGCAGGATCTCGATCCAGCAGCCATCAGGGTCTGCGATAAAGTAGAGACCCATCTTTGGGTTCTCTTTAACGATGCAGCCCATCTCCTCGTGAAGTGCGTGGAACGCATCAAAATCGTCAACGCGGAACGCAATGTGCGTGTCTTTTCCGCCGTTGTCGTAGGGGTCTACCCAACCGCGGTTCCACGTGAGCTCCAGCTCAAAAGGAGACCAGTCGTTTACCAAAAACGTGTTGGTCCAAGAACCGTCCTCTGGTCCCTTAACGCGGTCAACACGGAATCCCAGAGCCTTCTTGTAGAACTCGACGGTTTTCTCGTTATCCAAAACATGAGTGCAACGGTGAACAAAACGTGCCTGCATAAATCCTCCTTTGTTGTGCGCGCCCGGCTGTGCGGTCATGCGCGGTCGTACCCGATCGCGCCCGTAGCCGTCGCGCCTAGTTGAGCTCCTGCTCAAGCTGGTCGACAAGCTCGCCAAAGTACTTGAGAGCAGCGTTAACGGGATCTGGAGTTGCCATGTCAACGCCAGCTCCGCGGAGTAGCTCGATTGGGGTCTTGGAACAGCCACCGGATAAGTAGCCGATGTAGTCCTTGACCGCAGGCTCGCCCTCAGAAAGGATGCGCTGCGACAGGGCAATAGCTGCCGAGAAACCAATGCAGTACTGATAGACGTAGAAGTTGTAGTAGAAGTGAGGGATGCGCGACCACTCCAGCTTGATCTCTTCGTCCAGCTCAATGCCAGGTCCAAAGTACTCTGCACAAAGCTTGCCATAGCGCTCAGAGAGAACCTCGGCGTTCAGAGCCACCCCGTCAGCGTTCATCTGGCTGATGTCGCGCTCAAACTCGGCAAACATGCACTGACGATAGATGGTGCCACGGAAGCCCTCAAGGAAGTGGTTGAGGATGTACGCGTGACGGGCAGGATCGGTCTCGTGCTCAAGCAGATAGTGCGAGAGCAGCGCCTCGTTGCAGGTAGATGCAACCTCTGCGACAAAGATGGAGTAATCAGAGTAGGTAATCTCCTGGTTGTGGGACGAGAAATACGTATGCAGGGAATGGCCCATCTCATGAATAAGGGTGTAGACATCGTCAAGGCCGCCCTGGAAGTTGAGGAGCATAACAGGGTTCATACCCTTGCCGCCTGCGGAATAAGCACCGGAGCGCTTACCTGGGGTTTCGTACACGTCAACCCAACGACTCTCCAGACCCTTTTTGACCAGGCTGACGTATTCCTCGCCCATAGGTGCCAGAGCCTTAACAATAAGGTCGCAAGCCTCCTCGTAGGTGAACTTCATGTCAACATCGTCAACAAGAGGAGTGTAGACGTCCCAGAAGTGCAGCTCATCCAAGCCCATGACGCGCTTGCGTAGGTCAACGTACTTGTAGAACGCTGGGAAGTTCTGGTGAACAGCGTCAATCAGGTTGTTGTAGACCTCAACAGGAATCTCGTTCTCTGCAAGAGCAGCCTCAAGGGAGCTTGCGTATTTTCTAGATGACGAGAAGAACTGCAGATTCTTAACCTGGCTGGTCAGAATTGCAGCGGAAGTGTTGCGGAACTCACCAAAACGGCTGTAGAGCTGCTTGAATGCGGACTCACGCAGAACGCGGTCAGCATCCATCAGCAGAGGAACAAATGAACCGCTGGTCAGCTTATGGGTCTTACCCTCAGAATCAACTGCGTCCTCGAAGGTAAGGTCCGCGTCATCAAACATGGAGAAGATGTTGGTTGGCTGAACAGCAAGCTCTTCAGCACGTGCCAAAAGAGCCTCTTCCTCAGCAGAAAGGGTGTGCTCACGCTGGTTCAAGATCTTGTTGAGCTTACGACGATAAAACTCAAGAGCTGGAACCTCTGCATAGAACATCTCGACTGATTCTGCTGGAATTGCAAGAAGCTCTGCAGCAAACCAAGAAGTGGCCTCGCCAACCTGCGTATATGCACTGGTAGCGTTTGCAACGTATGCCTGATACTTGGCCACGCGAGTATCCTCGTCGCTCTTGCGCTCGGCGTAGTTGATAATCTTGTAGAGCAGAAGGTTCATCTGGTCCTCAAGCTGCAGATACTCCAGAAGAGCCTGTGCGGAGGTGGAAATCTTGCCCTTGAACGCAAGCAGCTTTGGGCAGTAAGCCTTGAGCTCCTCAAGTCCAGCCTCAAATGCCTCGTCACTAGGAAACATTGAGGACAGGTCCCACTTATATTTGCTGTCAATTTCTTCGCGAGACTCGTATGCCATGAGCCTTCCTTTCTTGACCGATCAGTATGTGCTGTTAATTAGTGTCCCACATACACGCCAATTTCATGCTGATAACAAGAAAAAATGAACCCATTTGATACAAATCATCAAACGGGCTCATCGATTTCAAAAATGAAAAACTTTATTACAGTTAAACTTTATTACAGTTCTTCTCCGTTAGTTTTAATTACCTGCTGATACCAAGAGAAACTATCCTTTTTAATGCGACGACCTGTTCCGTTTCCCAGGTCATCCTGATCAACATAGATGAAGCCGTACCTCTTGCTCATCTCCGAAGAAGAGCAGCTCACAATATCTATTGGCGCCCATGCATAATAGCCGCGCAAATCTACACCATCACTGATGGCTTCAAGCATCTGTTCAACATGTGCTCCGAAATATTCAACGCGATACGGATCATGGATTGTTCCATCATCCTCAAGCTTGTCAAAAGCGCCAATGCCATTTTCTGTGATGTAAATTGGACACTGATAGCGGTCGTAGAAGACATTGAGGGTGTAACGCAGCCCAAGAGGATCAATAGACCAGCCCCAAGGGTTTGCAGGAAGATGAGGATTAGAGAAATCTTTATTTCCGTCCGCAAAGCTCTGAGCACTGCAAACGCTTGAATAGTAATACGAGAAACTCATGAAGTCGGCGGTATTTGTTAAATCTTCAAGGTCATTCTCGCCAAATTGAATGTCAAAACCATTCTCTTCAAAAAAGCGCAAAGCATATCCTGGATACTGACCTCTGAGCAATACATCAGAGTAGTAGAACTCCATTTGATTATGCCTATAGCAGGCAAGAACGTCCTCAGGATTACTTGACGATGGATAATCTGGTCCACCGCATAGCATCATGCCTATCTGGAGCTCGGGATACTTTTCATGAGCATAACGAGTGGCGCGAGCACAAGCTACCATCTCGTTGTGAACTCCCTGGTATTTAGCTTCTGCAAGGTTATCTACCTTATCAGCGCAAATTCCAAGATGATTGAAGGATTCAACTGACACTAGGTTAATTTGATTGATAAGAATCCATAGCTTAACTCGATCGTGATAACGGTCAAATAAAACTTTGCAGTAGCGTTCAAAAAGATCAATCAGTTCGCGAGAAGCCCAGCCCTTGTAGTTAAGCGTTAATGCAACAGGCATTTCATAATGAGAGCAGGTAATCATAGGCTCCATGCCGTTAGCAATAACTGCATCAATAAGCCTGTCATAAAAAGCTAATCCTTCTTCAGAGGGCTCAGCGTCATCCCCGTTAGGAAAAATGCGTGACCAGTTAATTGAAGTTCGAAACGTCTTCAAACCAAGCTCTGCAAGAAGCTTTAAATCTTCCTCAAAGTTGTGATAGAAATCAATGCCCCAACGTTTAGGAAAAATCCTATCAGTAGCTTCAAGAGCTGCGATAACTTTCTGAGTAGTCTCTTCTCCATTGTATTTCTCGTCAAGCGGAACATTTGACTTGTACTCATTAAGATCACTTACGCAAGGACCCTTACCGCCTTCTTGCCAAGCGCCCTCCATCTGATTAGCCGCAAAAGCACCGCCCCAAAGAAAATCCTTTGGAAAACTATGCCTTACCTGAGGCTTTGCTCCCATTTAACGCTCCTCCAACTTCTTAATCCTGTCATCAAAGGACTTAAAAACTTGAACAAGCTGTTTGGCAGTAATGATCTCAGAATAAATGACCATGAGCGTGTCTTGAGCATGTGAGAATAGAAGACTGTACTCTTGCTTTTCGCCACGAAAAACACCTTGGATGTGATCAGTCTGAACATGGTGAGCTTCAAGAATCTTTGCATCTGCAGCAGCAATTTTTTCTTCTGCAAGTGCAATATCGCCAGCAGCAACAGCCTCATAAGCAAGCTTGCATTCATTGCGAGCCTCGCCGGCAGCAATAAGGATGGTCATGGCATCCTGGGTGGTCTTATCAATTTCTTCTTCCATAAGAAATTCTCCTCTAGATTCTAAACGGCGTTTGAGATTTCCTGAGGCCACAAATTGAACTGCAACCTCAGGCATAACCTTTTAGATTTAGAACGACCAATCCTCGTCTGAATCAGACTCAGACTCTGCGGCCTCAGCATCAACAAGCTGCTTATCGTATGTTTTAAAGAATGGCATCCAAATAAGACCAGATATCACAAAAATGATGAACATCAGAACAATACTGCCTACCGTTCCACAAGTAAGGAACGTAGCAATTGGGAATGGGCAGTACCACATGTTAAAGAGCATCGAAGGAATAGCTCCTAATGGGATTACCTTGGTAAATACATAGGCAACAAGTGGAAGCACAATGCCCTGAAGCCACATTGGAATCATCATAATTGGGTTCCACGCAACGACACCAAATACACAAGGCTCATTAATGTTGAAAATTGCTGGTACAA
>JABZHU010000025.1:0-13796 GCA_015258705.1 Atopobium sp.
CACTTCTTTTAAACACCTGAAATGCTTGCTTACACCACTTTTCGGGACACGACCGATAAAAATTTTCAGCGCGGTAAAAAATCGTCTTAGTTGGGGTTATTTTGGCAAATTTTTAATTTTTAACCCCAACTAAACGCATTTTTTACCGTTTTGAGCACATAATTTTAGACGTAAAAGTTACGTATTCATGTAGATGAATTGTTCGGACAAGTTATTCAGAATTTTGCATCAAATATTGAGAACTGCTTGTTAAGCAGAATCGACGGCTGTTTGTTAACCGAATCCACGGAGAAAACAGCAATCGATGCCATCAAAACGGCATCGCCGCACCTGCCGCACCTACCGCAGAGTCATCGCGCCATCGCGTCTCGCGCCTGACGTTTCATGGCGAGACTGTGTCAAATTCCTGAAGACTACAAGGTAGAGCACGTTAGAGTACAATGGTCTGTACAAAAAAGTAACTTCGAAGAGGTAGGTGCCCATACATTCGATGGACATTGCGTTAAGTATTGGAATAACTCTGCTGCTTACCCTGGTAAACGGCTTCTTTTCTGCGGCTGAGATGGCCATTGTCAGCTCTCGTCGCGCGGCGCTTGAGGCAGACGTAGACGAGGGCGATCCAAGAGCCTTGGCTGTCATTGACATTGCCACTGATCGCGGATATTTCCTCGCAACAATCCAGGTTGCAATTACCCTGGTAGGCTTTGCTTCCTCAGCATTTGCTGCAACAAGCCTTTCTGCGCCATTTGGCACTTGGCTTATTAGCATTGGTGTCCATGCTGACCTGGCGCTTCCTTTAGCTGTTGTGGCTATTACGCTGATCGTTTCGTTCTTTTCCGTGGTCATCGGCGAACTGGTTCCAAAGAGCATCGGCCTAGCAAACTCCGAGGCAGTGGCCAAAGCAGTTGTCGGCCCCATGAAGGCGTTCATGCAGATTGTGCGTCCACTCGTGTATATCACGTCTGCCTCGGCAGATGCGGTTACCACGCTGATGGGCATTGACACTACCAACGACCGTCAAGAGGTCACCGAGGAAGAGCTCCGCTACATCGTCAAGGATTCCGAGGACCTTTCTGAAGAAGAAAAATCCATGATCCACGAGGTCATCGAGATGGGCGACACTGTTGTCCGCGAGGTAATGGTCCCGCGCGTTGACATGACCGCCATGGAGGACACCGCAACTATCGCCGAGGTCCTGCGCGTCATGCGCCAGACGGGCTTCTCGCGCATCCCTATCTACCACGAGAATATCGATCGCATCGTGGGCATCGCTCACATCAAAGATTTGCTGGAGCCGGCGCTTGACCAGCACGCTAGCGACGAGAAGATCGCGCGCTTCGTGCGTTCTGCTGACTACGTACCCGATACCAAAGACATCATTCCGCTGCTCACTGAAATGCAGACAAGTCGCGACCAGATGGTCATCGTGGTTGACGAGTACGGCGGAACCGCGGGTGTTATCACCGTTGAGGACATCGTCGAGGAGATTGTCGGCGAGATTGAGGATGAGTTTGATCCGGACAACAAGTACCTGACACAGCTCTCTGATAGAGAGTGGCTGGTAGATGGTCGTTTCTCGCTTAATGATGCAGCTGAACTTGGATGGCCGGTAGGGGAGTCCGAGGAGTACGAGACTATCGCGGGCTTTGTGCTGGATTTGGCAAATCATCTGCCTCGTCCAGGTGAGGTTTTTGAGAAGGATGGCTACGTGTTTCGCGTACAGTCGATGCGCCGCCGTCGCCTTTCTCTGCTGCGTGTAATTGCCCCAGAACCACAGGTAGACGGTGAATCTGAGCCAGCCAGCGAAAACTCTGACACATCAGAAAATGAATAACTAAAAGAATGATTACAATAGAGTGAACCAATAGAAAGAGGTTGAAATGGCGCAGTTGATTTCTATCAAAAAAGTTGTGGTAGGACCCAAAAACTTGACCGCTACCGTTGAGTTTTCGGCTAAAGCGCCACGTTTGACCTCGGAAAATGCTGAGGCAACTGAGCGCGTACTTGAGCTTCTGCCGGGCCTTTCCGAGCATCTGTGCTTGGGTGACGCCGACGCTCGCTTCGGTCTTGTTGCCAAAGACACCGAGGTTGCGCACCTGCTTGAGCACGTAACCGTCGAGCTCCTGGCCCTGACCAACCTTGCGGGAGACGTTGCTTCGGGCAAGACTTCCCTGGTAGATTCCCGTCGCGGCCTCTACGAGATCATCCTTGCATGTCCAGACGACGTGTTGGTTGCAGCCTCGCTCTCCAGCGCTGTATGGCTCCTCAACTGGGCGTATGGCAACCAGGAGGATGCCGACCCAGACATCAACGCAATCGTTTCTGGCCTCGTTGCGCTTATCCAGAGCCTTGACGGCGAGAAAACCGATGAGCTCGCAGACTCCGCGGAACCTGAGGCGGACGCCGCCTCCCAGGTAGAGAGCGTAGACGCAGAGGGTTACGTTGCCGACAACTCTTCCGAGGACGTCGCTGATGCCGCAGCTGCTGATGCGGTTGAGGCTGAGGTTGCAGACGCTGAGGAGAACAACGCCGAGGTCGCAGGCATCGACGCAGCCGACGAGGACGCGGTCGAGCCCGCCGACGCCGAGCCCGCAGCCGCCGAGCCCGCAGCCGACGCCGCCGAGGCACCCGCCGAGGAGGTCATCGCCGACGAGCTCGCCGAAGCAACAGCTGCCGAGGACGCTACGGACGACTCCGAGGTCACCGACGTCCCAGACGACTGGAACATGATTAACGTTCCTCGTCCAAAGCCCGTTCGATAAACGCCCTTATTGCGGTATGATTACGTATAGCGTTTTGCTGTTTAACAGGAGGTACTTATGAGCAAGAAGTCTGCTGGTTTCTTTCTAGGCGCTATTTTTGGTGCTGCCGCTGGCGCTGTAGCTGGTCTTTTCCTGGCTCCACGTTCCGGCGAGGAGACTCGCGCTTTGGCTGCAGATGCTGTCAATGACGCATGGGATTCCGCACTTGATTCTTATGAGCGCACATCTAAGGTTGTGAGCACTAAGATTGACGAGGTCAAGCCTACTGTTGACGCAAAGACTGACGAGCTCCGCGCAAAGGTTGATCTTGCTCGCGAGCGCATGGATCAGCTCCGTGAGTCACTTTCTGATGCTGTGACCTCTGCTTCTAATACTGTCGCAGATGCTGCTGATGTTGTTGCAGACTCCTTTGTTGTTCCAGAGCCAACCGTCACAACCGCTGAGGCTCAGGCTGTTCGCATCGAGAACGTTGAGTCCCACGAGCAGGAGAACGCTGGCGAGGGCTACCAGGAGGCTTAAGCCTCACTTACAAGCAATGTGACGGGACGCCTTATGACGTCCCGTTTTTTATAGAGAGGTTTCACGTGAAAACAACCGAGCTCCTAGGCGCAAAGGTCCTTCTCCCCAAAAAGCCTGCTACAAAGGGCAAGCATGCGGGAGAAGAGCGGTTTTCCAAGTTAGGAAAAATCCACAACGTGGTTTTTGCCCCCTTCAAACAGGGTGAGTCTTCACAGGTAGTGGGTGTGATGGTTCAGAAGCCCGACATTGCTGGCATGATTAAGCAGGATGACGCGTTTGTCACGCTGGAGTCTCTGGAGACCATTGAGCAGGGGCTTTGCGTAAAGGATCCCGAGAATAACGTCGATAAAGCAGCAATCAAGCGCTTGAACTTGGATTTTGATACCTGCATTTTGTGGCACGGTATGGAAGCTCGCACTAAGAGCGGAAAGAGCCTGGGCTACGTAAGTGGCGCAGAGTTTGACCAGGTTACTGGTGTGGTCTCGGCATTTCTTGTGGGTGACGGTGCCGGATCGGAAGCGCTGGTAGGCTCGTTTGCCATCAAGCCTGAGTGGTTGCTGGGCTACTCCAACGGCGCCATGGTCCTCTCCGATGAAGCGGCAGATGCCCAGCTCACTGGCGGTCTAGCTGCAAAGGCAGGCGAGGGTTACGCGGCAGCTGCCGCAAAGGCTTCTGAGGCTACAGCTAAAGCCGGAAAGGCTGTTGCAGAGGCTACCGAGAAAGGCGCGTTTGCCCTGGGTAAGACGCTGGCCAAGGCAAAGCGTGCTATCGAAGATGCTACCGAGCCTGACGCAGAAGACGATTCCGAGCGCTCAGCTCCCGTTGCTGCAGAGGATGTTCGCCTCGAGAAGCCATCTGCAGAGGAGCAGGCTGCAGCTGACAAAGCCGCTGCAGAAAAGGCCGCTTCGGACAAAGCCGCTGACAAGAGCACAGCTGCTAAGCCTGCAAGCAAATCATCTACGCAGACCACCGCTAACAAGGCGGCTAAGGGTTTTGGTATGCAGCTTGGCCGCATGGGCAAGATGTTCTCTGACTTCAAGGACGAGTTTGACAAGGCAAGCAAGTAATAAGCCGCAGATAAACACAAAGAACAAAGGGCGAGAAGATCGATCTTCTCGCCCTGTTTTTGTGTTGCAGTTGCGTGACGTTTGCTACAAGCCCATGGCCTGCAGAATGAACATCACAATAGTCAGAATAATAACGGTGACGATGGTAAACCAGGTCAGCGCGTTCCAGATGCGGCCGTTGGCGTACTTGCCCATGATGTGTTTGTCGGCCGCAATGATAACCATAAAGACAAGCAGAATTGGCAGCAGAATACCATTGATGACCTGGGCGGCCATCATGATGCCAAAGAGGCTCATGCCTGGTATCAGAACAACCAGCGCAGAAATGACCAGGACGGTTGTAATAATGCCGTGGTAGACAGGGGCCTCCTGCCAGCTACGGTCGGCTCCGCGCTCCCAACCAAATGCCTCGCAGATAGCGCTTGCGGTAATGCCTGGTAGAACGCATGCTGCAAGGAAGGACGCGCCAACCATGCCCAGCGCAAAGAGGGTACTTGCGTACTGACCTGCAAGTGGCTCAAGCGCGCGAGCAGCGTCGGCAGCGGAGTCAACAGAAATTCCGCGTGGGAAGAGGACGGCGCCGGTGGTCAGCATAATGAACCAGGTAATAACCTCGGCCAGGACTGCGCCGGCAACATTGTCTGCACGCTGTGCAGGAATGTCGCTGGTATCAAGGTTCTTCTCGACAACATTTGATGCAACCAGGAAGATCATGTACGGGCTGATGGTAGTACCAATATTTGCAACCAACAGAGAAATGTATGACGGTTCAGCGGAAGGCTGCGGAATGATGGTAACGCGCAGGGCTTCTCCCCAGTCAGGCTGAGCAAGCACGCCAGCTACCACGTACGTGACAAAAATGCAGCTAATTGCCAGCAGAATCTTCTCGATGCGACGGTACGATCCGCCAACGGTCAGAAGCCACACCATCAGGGCGCTGATAGGCACCGAGACGTACGTTGGGATGCCAAAGAGCTCCATACTGGACGCAATACCTGCGAATTCGGAGAAGGTAACAGCAATGTTGGAGAGCAGCAGTGCGCCCATTGCCAGCGTGGACAGGCGGATGCCAAAGCGCTCGCGCACCAGCGATGCAATGCCTTTACCGGTGACACAGCCCATTCGAGCTGCGGTTTCTTGAACCACAATCAGCAAGAAGCACATAAGTGGTACGGTCCACAGCTGTGAGTAGCCAAACGTTGCGCCCGCGCTGGAGTAGGTTGCAATGCCACCGGCGTCGTTTCCAGCAAATGCGGCGAGAAGACCGGGACCCATTGCCATCAAGATGTACTTGAGGCTGTTTTTGTTGACCGGAGCCTTCTCTTTAGATGTGCGTTTGCCCTGCTCGACAACGCTTCCGGCGTCCTGCTCTGCAACCGCGTCTTTTACCTCTGCGTTCTCTTGCGCCATTTACATCACGCTCACAAGCGAGAGAGCGTAAGAGAGGACGAAGAATGTCACCACCGAAAGGCTCATGGAAATCAAGGTAAGCGTGAGACCTGAGGTTTCCTGGTTTTTCTCCTCACGATGGCGAAGTACAGCCAAGAAAATTGGGGTCAGCAGGAAGGAGATAAGGGTAGAGCCAGCTGCTGCGCCAAAGATCTGGATAATGGTCTGGTCAAAGAGCGCGGCGTAGAATACGCCTGCATTTGGATCGTACGGATGGAACAGAGCCTCTAGCAGGGCGTGAGCTGCGGCACCAAGGATGCAAATGAGTCCGCTGACCAGAAGACCCAGTAGAAGCGAGCGGAAGGCAAAGCCTAAGATAGAAGGAGACTTCTCGCTGCCAGGATCGTCTGTGAGGAAGAAGTTTGTCACATAGTTGACGGTATTCTCGCTCAAGTTCAGTGAGATTGGCATGGTAATAGTGCAAAGAGCTGCGAAAATACCCATGATTGGATTAGATGTTGCGGCTGTTCCTACAAAGGCAGCAATCACAACGGAGGCAACCCAGAACAAGAGCCAGAGGTTGCGGTGGAGGAACCAAATAATGTTGCGGCCACGGTCGCCAGAGTCGGAATCGCTCCTGCCACCACCAACAATCTGCAGGTCCTCGGCGTGCTCCTCTTCAAGAACGTCAAGAGCATCGTCGACGGTAACAATGCCCAACAGGCGGTTGTCGTCAGAAACAACAGGCATGGCCAGCAGGTTGTACTTTGCAATGTTTCGAGCAACGTCTTCCTGATCGTCCTCTGGTGAGGCGGTGACCAGGTTCTTATTAGCAATCTCCTCCAGATGAGTTTCCGGCTCGGAGACAATCAGGCGGTTCAGGGTAACAATTCCGGACAGACGGCCATCCTCATCAGTAAGGTAGAGGTAGCGGACGGTCTCAAAGTCCTCGTCCAGGTTGCGCAGGCGATCAATGGCGTAGGCAACGGTCTGGTCCTCAGGAACAGAAAGCGCCTCGGACGTCATAATACGGCCAGCGGTGTACTCGCGGTATCCCAGCAGCTGCCTAATTGCGCGCTGCTCCTTAACGCCCATCAAGCGCAGGAGTTTCTCGGCACGGTCGTAGCTCAGCTCGGAGACAAGCTCGGCTGCGTCGTCTGGGTCCATCTCGGACAGGATACGAGATGCTTCTTTTTCGTTCAGGCCGCCGATGAGCTCAACTGCCATGGCGTCGTCGTTAAACTCTGCCATTGCGCCGGCTCGCTGCTCGTCATCAAGCTGGGCAAATACCTGACTACGCAGGCGAGAGTCCAGGCGTTCAATAATGTCAGCAACATCAGCAGGGTGCAGTTCGTCCAGCGTTTTGTGGGAAACGGAGAGCTTAACGTTGGAGAGATCGCGCTCGACCAGGTCCATGTAACTCCACGCGATGATGCGCTCCTGCATGGGATGACCCATAGCGCGCGCAATGCGAGTGACCAGATGCTCAAGCTGGGGAGAAAGGCTGCGCAGCAGACCGCGTGCACCAACCTCTGCGCCCAGAAGACGTAGCTGCGTTGAACTGGTATCAGAAAGCTTGAGGTCATTTACGCGGACAACACGAATGCCGCGCGTATCAACAATCTGCTTGTTCAGAATATCTCTGGCGAGAAGAACTTCGTTAGGCTGCAGGTACGAGAAACGAATCTCAGTTGAAGGTACCTTGAGCCTGATGACGTCCTCATCGTAGGTATCAACATACTTGCGCCAAGAAATCATCATTGGCGTGCGGCCAGGGCCCATAAAAGCAAGGGAAGTGATGCGAGGAAAAACTTCTCCGGTAGCAATTCCAAGGTCGGAGACAGAACCGATCTTCTCGCCTTCTGAATCTAGAACCGGATTACCCATTAACTGGGAAAGATAAATCATGTGTGCTCCTTACATGCGTCCGAAGACTAAAGCGTGGCTTTGGCGAGAAACTCTGCGTATTTGCCACGGGGACTGCATTGCGATTTCACCCCTCACGGTGCAAATCGGCACACCGCAAGAGGTCAGCGACTGTGAGGTCGAGGTTTCATGCTGACCTTTCTCTTCATCCAATAGAACGTGAATTGTGCTTGCGAGGACAATTCACAGATGTAACTATTTTAACGATTTTCCTGCGAGGCTGTAAAGACTCTTCACATAATCTAGCTGCTCGGATTTGGTTGTAGCCGGCGTACGAGAAGTACGCGAATAACGGTCAAAAGGCGTACGAGTAGCGCACGACCAGTTCAATCTGCGAGGCAACGCTGCGCACAAAAAAGCCCGGTACCTGCGAGAATGCAGATATCGGACTGAGCTGGTACAAAGTGTAAACGAAACAGCTCTTAGAACTGTACGTTTGGTGCCTGACGAGCGGACTCGTCGGTAACCTGGAAGCTTGTACGTGGGGAACGTCCACCAGCAAGAAGGTTGTTTGGGAAAACAGCGATGATGTTGTTGTAGTTCATGACAACATCGTTGTAGCTCAAGCGAGCATAGCTGAGGCGGTTCTCGGTGTCAGTAAGCTCTGCCTGGAGCTCCAGGAAGTTCTGGTTAGCCTTGAGCTCTGGGTAATTCTCAACAACAGCAAACAGGTTGGTCAGAGCGTTGGAAAGAGTGCCGGAAGCCTGCATTTTCTCTTCAGGAGTGCGAGCGTTTGCGACTGCAGCGCGAGCAGAAGTAACTGCTTCAAAAGTCTTAGACTCATGAGCTGCGTAACCCTTAACGGTGTTGACCAGGTTAGGGATCAGATCGTTACGACGTTGAAGCTGCGTATCGATAGCTGCCCAAGCGTTATCGCACCTGTTGCTTGCGCGAATGATGTTGTTGTGAATGCTAATGGCCCAGAAAACCAGAAGGACAATAACTACAACTGCGGCAATAATCATGCTAAATCCTTTCAATCACTGACAATCCTGTGTCAGCCATCCATTTGGACAGGTTAATTATACCCAAAACTAAAAATCTAAGGCGTTTTTAATTAAAGCTTTTAACTTGCTAACGAGTCTTTTGGTAAATGGAATGCTCGTCCACACACTGGCGAGAGGAACGTTGAGCTAGAAATAGCGTGGAATGGAATGGAAGTTCTGAAGGTAAAACGTGAAGTTGAGGTCCGCCAAAAATGGCGGAGAGGGAGGGATTCGAACCCTCGGAACGGGGACACCGCTCAACGGTTTTCAAGACCGCCGCATTCAACCACTCTGCCACCTCTCCAAAGCGGTAATATCCTACCTCATAATTCAGTTTTTTGCGAGTAGGGGATTTGGTAAGTTCGGTTTTGCTTCATAATTGAGAGTAGACAAATAAGCGTCAGAGCAATGAAAGATTTACGTCAGAATCGCGGCAGATAAGCGTCAGGTTCGTGACGGATTCGCGTCAGAGCTGCGTAAGAATTACGACAGCAACTAGACAAGTGAGGAGCAGCTATGAGTGACGAAGTGCAAGAGCCTTTGACCCCACAGGCTGCTCTTGATCAGAAATACATGAAACTTGCTCTTGAACAGGCAGAACTTGCAGCTCAGATAGGAGAAGTGCCTATCGGCGCAGCTGTAGTGTGCGATGGAGAGGTTATTGCCGTTGCACATAATCGCCGTGAGATAGATAACGACCCCTCTGCGCACGCTGAGTTTCTCGCCATGCAAGAGGCTTCAAAAAAACTCGGCCGCTGGAGACTTTCGGGCTGTACGGTTTACGTGACGCTGGAACCTTGCTTGATGTGTGCAGGATTGATGGTCAATGCTCGTATTGATCGCTGCGTGTTTGGCGCGTTTGATCCCAAGGGCGGCGCAACGGGCACGTTGTTTGATGTGAGCGGTGATCCAAGACTTAATCACGAGTTTGCAGTCTCAGGCGGAGTATTAGCAGACGAGGCGTCTGCCCAGCTTAAAGCCTTCTTTAAAGAGCGTCGCAAAAGCAAAAGTTTGGAAAAATAAGAAGTCTGGAAGAATTATTTAAAGGAGATTTTGATTCCAGTAGCGTTTATCAGCAAAGCTTCCAGACCAATGAAGATTATTACAAGAATGAGCTTTATATCCATTGAGATACTGAATACAAAAGATAGAGACGCGCTTACTAATAGAAATAATGCAAATACAGAGAGTGTAATCAAAATCAATTTGTCATTACTTTCAGCGTCCTGATCCTGAACTGCGTCTCCTTGGATATTTTGATTAGTTACATTTTTATCAAAGACGATAGAGAGTGTAATAAAAGAATTTATAAGTGCGAGAAGAGCATAGAGATACCAATAGTTATAAGAGACAAGAAGATAGAGAAGGCATCCAGACAATACAGCCCTGAAGGACGAGATTTTTCCTGTTTTATAAAATGAATGAAGACCAGCAAAACCGCCAATAAAGGCTAATAACCCATAGGTTAAGTAGGGCTGGTATTTGCTCAAGGTTGGTTGTTTAGATAAATCCCTGACATCCGTCTCAGCCATAAAAGCCTCCAAAGTATGCCATAAATATTCTTATAAATTAGTAAAAAAATTTATAAGAGTATTATATCACAATATGGAACAAATATCATAAAATGCTCTTTGAAGAATGGACTGTAGGTTTTTAAACCACCTGGAAAATGAAGAAATCAAGGTAGTGGCTCTCGGGAACACCCCAAAGAATTGGGTGGTCAGGAGCTTGCTGGCGCTCTTCAATTTGCTTGAGCTGCACGTTAGTGTGGTGAGCTGCCTCGGCAATTGCCTGGGCGAGAAGATCTCTGGTCATGAAATGTGAGCAGGAACAAGTTGCCAGGTAGCCGCCTCGGGGTAGTAGCTTCATGGCCGCAGCGTTGATTTCCTTATAGCCACGCATGGCGCTACGGACTTTGTCGCGCGTTTTGGTAAATGCAGGCGGATCCAGAATGATGAGGTCAAACGGACCTCCCTCTGCCTTGAGTTGAGCGCGATCTTGAGCTAACTTTGGCAGATATTCAAGAACATTTGCGCAGGTAAAGTCCATATGGTCTGCCAAATCGTTGAACTCCGCGTTTTGGCGCGCAAGGTCAATGGCGGTTTGGCTGACATCTACACAGCGGACAAATTCTGCTCCTCCAGCTGCGGCGTTAAGACCAAAAGGACCAACATGGCAGAAACAATCCAACACACGGCGACCTTGTGCAAGTTGACGAACTGCTCGGCGGTTGTATTTTTGATCCAAGAAAAAGCCTGTTTTTTGACTATTCTCCAGGTCAAGATTGAATTTGAGTCCGTTTTCTGTTGCAAGAACGTGAGTTGAAGGCAGAGTAAGGGTGCTTTCTGCAATCAAGCTATTCTCATCCGGTGAAGAGCCTATCCACCAGCCCTTATATTGCGGAAGTCCTTCTTTAAGGCGCGAAGGAGAATCATTTCTTTCGTAAATGCCGTCGATTACCTGGCCGTCTGCAGAGAAAACTTTAAGTAGCAGCGGATAGATAACGTCACGCAGATGCTCCATACCAACGGTTCCTACCTGTGCAACAAGTACGTTCTCGTAGCGGTCAACGATTAAGCCAGGAAAGCCATCGGCCTCAGAGAAGATGACACGGCAACAATTGGTATCGGACTCAGTCCCAGGTAGAGCGCGGTTTCCCATAGTGGTTTTACGATGTTCCCACGCCCAGCTAATCTTGCGACTCCAAAATGCTTCATTGAGCCTATCGTTGGCGTTTCTTGTCACAATTCTGACGCGAATCTTGCTCATTTCTGACAGCAGACCAGTTCCCTGGTAGGTACCGTTCTCTTCAAAGACATCAACAATGCAACCATTTTGAGCACACTCGCCACTTTCTGGAGACGGCTCCATACGGATAACCTCGCCCTCAAAGACCCAAGGATGTCCGCCTGCAAGTGCGCGAGCAGCTTTCTTGGTGATAATAACCTGTGGATATGGGCGGAGTTGCTTCATGATGTTCCTTCTCGCGAGAAGTGCTTACAAAAAAGCTGGGTGTCTGTGAGCACCCAGCATCTATGCTCAAAAAGTTACAGAATCAAATTGCAGAGAGCCATAATGGGGAATATTGCCTGTTTGATGGCTGCAGAGCGTTTGTCGGGAGAAGTTACATAGAGAAGAATTGCGGCAAATGCCATTGAACATACAGCAAAGATAACAAGCGCTTTACCTGCTGGATTTCTGGTAGCCATCAAGAAGACGCCAACGAATACCTCAATGGCAAGAAAGAGATTGTAGAATCCCTGGTTAAAAGCCATTTCTTGAGTATTTTCTGCTTCTTCTTTTGTCATGCTAAAGGCCTTGAGCGTGCCGTCAGAAGTCCAGGCAAATGACTCAAGATAAAAAATAACCACATGAAGAGCTGCTGCTCCAAGAGCAAAAATTACACCAACGCCATTAAAAGGGCTCATTTTGATTCCTTTACTGTATTAGCTGACTGCATCTGATTATAGATTACGTGTGTCGGCCATATCTGCCGCCAAATCCAAAGCCTTTACCCCTTGACCTTGAACCCGAGAACATCGATCGCGTGGTCTTGGCGGTAGAGCGGGAGTCTTGAAGCATAATGCGACCCGAGTCATAAGAAAAGCCAGGTAGATCCCATGTTGGAATGAGCGCTTTTGTGAAGTACTCAATTTCCCTAAGCGGAGTAACCTCGTCTGGTCCCATAAAAGTAAACGCCTGACCTGCGGCTCCTGCACGGCCTGTTCGGCCAATGCGATGAACGTAATCCTCAGGGTCAAGCGGCACGTCAAAGTTGATAACGGCGTCGATGCCCTGGATATCAATACCGCGGCTCATAACGTCGGTTGCAACAAGAACCTGAATAGCACCGCTGCGGAATCGTTCAAGCGCTCTTGCGCGAGCCTTTTGCGGACGGTCCGCATGCATAACATCAACCTTGAGACCTGCGGCTTTGAGGTTTTTGTAAATGCTGTCAACGCGCGACTTTGTCCTGCAGAACACCAAAACGCGCTCTGGCGCAGGACCAAAGGAGTCGATAAGCGCTTTCAAGAGCTGCGGTTTTTGTCCTTGGGTAACTGAGCACAAATGTTGCTCGATTGTTGCTGCAGTTTGTCCAGTTCTTGCAATTTCGATGCGCTCCGCGTCTTTGAGCAGCGCATCTATGGTTGAGGTAATTGACGCGGGGAGCGTTGCCGAGAAGAGCAACGTTTGGTGCGCCTTGGGCAGCTGCTCCATAATGCGGCGAACGCTTGGCCAAAAGCCCATGTCAAGCATGCGGTCTGCCTCGTCAAGCACCAGCACCTGTATGTTCTCTAGACTTGTATGCTTCTTGTCGAGAAGATCAATCAAGCGGCCAGGTGTTGCCACCAGCACATCGCAACCTTTTTGCAGTGCGGTTATCTGGTGCTTGTAGCGAGCGCCGCCGGTGACAATGACAGCTTGCTGACCAGTGGATGCACAAACGCTTTTAGCAACGTTGTCGATTTGAGCCGCGAGCTCTCGTGTTGGGGTGATGATGAGCGCGCGGGGGTAGGCGTTGCGTTTGGTGTCACCACGCTTGGCGTTACGCTTGGCACTCGCGTTGGGCCCGGCGGCTGCGTCGCGTCCGGCGGCTGCGCTGCGCCCGGCGGCCGCGTTGGGCTCCTTGGCGTCGGGCTTCTCGGCCCCGCCGGGTTTCTCGACAGCAATGCGCTGCAGCGTAGGCAACATAAACGCTGCAGTTTTACCCGTTCCTGTTTGCGCAGACGCAACAACGTCCTTGCCCGCCAGGACGGCGGGAATTGCCGCGGCCTGCACGGGAGTAGGCGCGTTGAACCCAAGTGTTGCTACGCCTGCCAGAATTTGCTCGTTTAGCCCGAGCTCGGCAAAAGTTATTTCCATACAAACAAGTATACTTATGTGCAACGATTAGCTAAAGGAAGTTACCATGCCTATTAATATTCCAGATGGTTTACCAGCTAAGAAGACGCTGCAAGAAGAGCGCATTTTTGCGCTTGAGGAAGAAGTTGCAGAACACCAGGAGATTCGTCCACTGCGCCTGGCAATTTTGAATTTAATGCCTAAGAAAATTCAGACCGAGACACAGATTCTCCGCTTGATTTCAAAGTCTCCTATACAGGTCACGTGCGACTTTATGCGCATCTCTTCGCACGAATCTAAAAATA
>JABZHU010000026.1:0-13604 GCA_015258705.1 Atopobium sp.
TAGTTCTAACGGCCTGGTCAGGAATTGACTATTTTGTAAAGTCGTGGCAATACATTGCTGAAGTTTAACAAGATGGCGTCTCTTTGAGGCGCCGCTTTTGTATAAGATAAGCTTATGTGCAGGTCAAACGGTTTTGTGCTTAATGAAAAGTTGTGATTCAAATGTTTTCATCTGAAGTTCTTTCAGAAGCTCAAAGTGTTATTTCAGATGCCCTCGCATCAGGTCTTACCGTTGCTTCCGCCGAGTCTTGTACGGGAGGACTTGTTGCAGGCGCGCTTACAGCCATCTCTGGATCATCAAGCGTGCTTAAGGGCTCTGTTGTAAGCTATACCATTGAGATTAAGCAAAAGGTATTAGGCGTTTCAAAAGACATTTTTGATGAACCGTCCCTTGGCGCTGTTTCTGAGCCCTGCGCAGCTCAAATGGCTTTAGGCGTTAGAGACGTTATTGGATCAGATATTGCAGTTTCCGTTACAGGAATAGCAGGACCAACAGGAGAAGAGCCTGGTAAACCAGTTGGAACAGTTTGGTTTGGCATTAACAGCAAAAACTTTACCTATACGGTCTGTAAACATTTTTCTGGTGATAGAGAACAGGTGCGAGAAGCTGCTGTTTTGCAGGCTTTGCAATTAATTCATGAAGCAATTGTGAAGGCTTAAAATCCGATTTTAATAGGGAGACTCAAAACTAGTTTGTTTTGAGTCTCTTAATTTCTGCGGCTATGCAGGACTTATACAGTCAAATTTGTAATTAAGAAGAAATTATCTGCTCAAGAGCGGAAAAATAGAGGTAAGAATTCAGACAAATTCCCTCTATAGAGTATATGTTTGACGTTGACATAGAACGTCTGTTCTTATATTATCGTGGTATCAGAAAGAGCAAGGAGTATTCATGGCTAAAAAGGCAGTTTCAAAAGAGATCAAAGCTCGGACTACTGGTGATGAGAGGGATGAGGTTATCTCTTCAACCACTGCAGAGATCGAGAAGAAATTTGGTGCAGGCGCCATTATGCGTTTAGGTGAGGGTGGTCCTGCCTTTGATATTCAGGCTATTCCAACTGGCTCACTTGCTCTTGATGCAGCATTGGGTATTGGCGGCGTTCCTCGCGGCCGTATCGTAGAGATTTATGGCCCAGAGTCCTCTGGTAAGACAACTCTTTCTCTAGAAATTCTTGCAGAAGCTCAGGCGCTAGGTGGTGTTGTTGCCTTTATTGACGCAGAGCACGCACTAGACCCAGGCTATGCGGCTCGTATTGGCGTTGATATTGATGATGTTTTAATTTCTCAGCCAGATACTGGTGAGCAGGCTCTAGAAATTTGTGACATGCTTGTTCGCTCAGGCGCTATTGATGTTGTAGTTGTAGACTCTGTTGCTGCTCTTGTTCCTCGTGCAGAGATTGAGGGGGAGATTGGCGATTCTAGCGTTGGTCTTCAGGCTCGTCTCATGAGTCAAGCTCTCCGTAAGTTAGCTGGCTCTCTTTCAAAGTCTAATACGCTTTGTATTTTTATTAACCAACTTAGAGAGAAGATTGGCGTTATGTTTGGAAGCCCAGAGACCACTTCTGGTGGTAGGGCTCTTAAGTTCTTCTCTACTGTCCGAATGGATATTCGCCGCGTTGACAGCATTAAGGTTAACGGAGAAAACGTTGGTAACCGTGTTCGCGTTAAGGTAGTAAAGAACAAGGTTGCTCCACCTTTTAAGGTTGCTGAGTTTGACATTATGTACGGTCAAGGCATCTCCAAAGAGGGCTCCATTCTTGATATGGCTGTTGATTTTGAGATTGTCAACAAGTCTGGAGCTTGGTTCACCTATGAAGGTGAGCGTCTTGGCCAGGGTAGAGAAGCAGCTAAATCTTTCCTCACTGCCAATCCAGATCTCATGGAAGAGATTGATCACAAGGTACGAGTTGCTTGTGGCCTTGTATTTGATGAAGATTCTGAAGTTGGCACTCCAGTTGCATCGGAAGATTCTGCTGAATAATGTCAGAAATTTCTTGGACGATTGAGCTTCCAAAAAAGAAACAGGCAGTTCTAGGTCAGGCAAAGCCTAAGGCAAAGATATTTTTAGAAACTGAAGTTGGAGGGACGGAGGAATTCTTTGTCCCTCCAACAGTAGCTCGTGCTCTTCAGAACAAAGAGAAAGATGGTGTTTTTACGCCTTCTTCTCGTAATGAGTTTTTATATGAGCTAAAAGAGATTTCAGCGCAGTGCATTAAAGCTCGTATTGAGGCTTTGATTGTAAAAAGGGACTACTCTACAGCTGAGCTTCAAAAAAAGCTCATGCTTGATGGCTATCAGAAGAATGTAAGAGACCCTGCAGTGCAGAGGGCTGTTGAAGTTGGTTTGATTAATGACAGTCGTTTTGCAGACGTCTATATACGTTCTAAAATTTCGCAAGGCTGGGGTCCTCTTAAAATTAAAACTGAAATTTCTAAAAAAGGGATTGAAGTTGAGACACTCCCTGGATGGCCTGACGCTTATTTTTCTGATGTGGATGAATTTGAAGTTGCGTATTCTTTGGCCCAGAGAAAACACCTGTCGGGAAAAAATGATTATGAGAAACTTGTCAGGTTTCTTGCCACAAAGGGGTATTCATTTTCTTTAGCATCATCTGTTGCTAAAAAGATCTTGGATGAAAACGCCACATCTGAATGAATATATTTGCTTAGCTTATAAGTCTGTTGTATTGATGTACTTTACTTTTCCTACCTGCTATTTATTGACAAAAGTTACAATGCTCTATACGATAAATATGCCGTGAATAGGCTCATTTCCGCTGGGCAACCAGCGTCACGTATACAGTAGGTATCTCATACATTTGATCTATCTCTGAATGTGGCATGACCAGCCAATGAACCCTGCTCATGGCGGGTTCTTTAGATACTGTTGTGTCTAAAGTCTCCTGAACACTTTTGTAATCGCCATTTGAGGAGTAGGTATGGAATTAGCAGCAGTAGGCATTGTTTGCCTTCTTGTGGGAGTAGGCCTTGCATACGGCGTACTCTCTAACATTAGTAATTCAAAGATTAAAACTGCAGAACAGCAGTTAAAAGATGCTCAGACTAATGCAGATCGTATTGCTTCTGAAGCAGCTCGCCAAGCAGAAACAGTTAAAAAAGAAGCTGTTCTTGAGGCTAAAGAAGAAGTTCTTCAGCTTAAGCAGGCAGCAGAGGCAGATGAGAAAAAGCGTAAGAGTGAGCTTCGTAGCATGGAGAATCGTATTCTTCAGCGTGAAGAGTCCCTTGATCACCGTACTGATGCACTAGAGAAGCGTGAGCATCAGCTCTCCAGCCTTCAGGGTCAGCTTGATCGTCGTAAGAACGATTTGGATTCTCTTGTTTCTCAGCAGTCTCAAGAGCTTGAGCGCATTGCAGCTCTTACAAAAGATGAGGCTCATGATGAGCTTCTGTCTCGTGTTCGTTCTGAAAGTGTTCGCGATGAGGCAATGATTCTTCGTGAGTCTGAGCAGCGTGTTCGTGCACAGGCAGATAAAACTGCACGTGAGATTATTTCTACCGCTATCCAGCGTGTTGCTGCAGATCAGGCTTCTGAGATTACAGTAACTTCCGTCCATATTCCATCTGATGATCTAAAGGGTAGGATTATTGGACGTGAGGGTAGAAACATTCGTACCTTCGAGCAGGTATCTGGTGTTTCTCTTGTTATCGATGACACTCCAGAGACTGTAGTTCTTTCAAGTTTTGATCCGGTCCGCCGTGAGACCGCTCGTGTTGCACTTGAGAACCTCATTGCAGACGGTCGTATTCATCCAGCACGTATTGAGGAGCTCTACAAGAAGGCTGAAGCCCTTGTGAACGAGCGTGTTCTTGAGGCTGGCGAACAGGCTGCATTTGATTGTGGTATTCATGATCTTCATCCAGAGATCGTAAAGACTCTTGGTAAACTTCGCTACCGTACTTCTTACGGTCAGAATGTTCTTGCTCACTCTGTTCAGGTTGCAGTACTTTGCGGCATTATGGCTGAAGAGCTTGGTCTTGAGCCTGCTCCAGCTAAGCGTGCTGGTCTGCTCCATGACCTTGGTAAGGCAATTGACCACGAGGTTGAGGGTCCACACGCTGTAATTGGTGCAGATCTTGCTCGTCGCCATGGTGAGCGTCCTGAGATTGTTCACGCTATTGAAGCTCACCACGCAGACATTGAGCCAAATACTGTTCTTGACATGCTTGTTATGGCTGCAGACGCTATTTCTGCTGCACGTCCTGGCGCTCGTCGTGAGTCTGCTGAGAACTACATCAAGCGCCTTGAGAAGCTTGAGGCTATCTCTAATGCACACGAGGGTGTTGAGCGTACGTATGCAATGCAGGCTGGCCGTGAGCTTCACGTAATGGTTGAACCTCAGATGATTAGCGATTCCGAGGCAACTGTTCTTGCTCACGATATTGCTAAGCAAATTGAGGACGAGATGGAATACCCAGGACAGGTTCGCGTTGTTGTTATTCGCGAGTCTCGTGCTGTGGACGTTGCTAAGTAATTTATGGCAGCCACCTCTACTGACTTAACAGGTTTTGTCGCCTCCATGGGAGGTGAACGCGCACTCCGTGTCGAGGAATCCCTCGGCGCGGGGTACGTTCGTTTACGCGTAGCAGAAGCAGAGCGTAGACAGGCAAAGCATGATATTCGTTCGGTAGAAGATATTGTTATCGAGCTCTTGCGTAATTCTCGCGATGCTGGTGCTCGTCACATTTATGTTGCAACGTCAAAAGAAGGTGCGCTCAGAACTATCACCATGCTTGATGATGGTCAGGGCATTCCAAAAGACATGCAGGAGAAAATCTTTGAAGCTCGTGTAACTTCAAAGCTTGAGAGCATGCATATGGACCGTTGGGGAATTCATGGCCGAGGCATGGCTCTCTATTCAATCAAAGAAAACTGTGAATCGGCCCAGGTTGTGGCTTCGGCTCCGGGACTTGGTTCTGTTATTCAGATTGTGGTAGACACTACTAAAATTTCTGAGCGAGTAGATCAGTCTACTTGGCCAACCTGTGGTTTGAATGAGGATGGAATCAAAACAACCGTTAAAGGTCCTCATAACATTATTCGTACCTGCTGTGACTTTGCGCTTGAGGTCAAAGGCTCGTGTGAGGTAATGCTGGGCTCTGCTGCAGAGATTGCAGCTACTGCTCGTCGCAGAATTTCGCAGACGCTTGATATCGCTGACCTGCTATTTGTTGAAGGCTTTGAGAACGTTCCTATTCTCGAGCGCTTCAGGGCTGCAGCAGATGCAACAGAGCTTTCTGAGGTTTGTAAGTCTCTTGGTCTTTCTATGTCAGATAGAACTGCTCACAGAATTATTGCTGAGCAGATTAAGCCTTTGCGTAGTGTGTATGCACAGGTTAGCCACACTGTTGAACCTGAAGGGGTTTCTCGCGAAATTGATCTGATGAAAGACCACCGAGGTCTCAAGATGAGTAAGGCTGATATCAGCAGCTTTTCTCGAAAAATGGAGCAGAGTTTTGCTGAG
This sequence comes from Atopobium sp., assembly GCA_015258705.1. GTDB lineage: Bacteria > Actinomycetota > Coriobacteriia > Coriobacteriales > Atopobiaceae > Lancefieldella. The sequence continues at coordinate 5,482 of JABZHU010000026.1, forward strand.
TTGTCCGAGAAATACTACGTTTCTTTGACGACTGAGCCTCGTGTTCGTGTAAGTAAAAACAAGATTGTTGTGACTTTTGATATTGAGTCGCAAGAGTAGAACAAACGCACAATAATTGGAGCATTCATGGGTTTGCTTAAAGTTTCAAGTAAGTCTTCACCAGCTTCTGTAGCAGGAGCTATTGCGGGCCTGGTTAAAGATAATGAGCCTGTTATGCTCCAGTGCATTGGTGCAGGTGCTGTCAACCAGGGCATCAAAGCTATTGCTATTGCGCGTGGCTTCTTGATTCCTTGCGGTCTGGATATCACCTGTGCTCCAACGTTTTCTGATATCGAAATTGCAGGGGAGAGTAGAACTGCAATTAAAATTGCCATTTATGTCCACACACTGTCTGCCCCTGATACGCAGACTCCAGCTGTTAGTTCCACTGAGTATAACGAGGTACTTTAAGCATGATTGAAAATTCCGAGCTCGTAGGAAAAACATATCACATCAAAACTTTTGGCTGCCAGATGAATCTGCACGATACAGAGCGTGTCTCTGGTCTGCTTGAGGCTTGTGGCTGTAATGAGGTTCCAGATACCGATGACGCTGATATTGTCATCTTTATGACCTGTAGCGTCCGTGAGAACGCCGATCAGCGTCTCTACGGTCAGGCTTCTGCCATGGTCAGCGCTCCAACGCCTCCATCAGGTAAGCGCATTGTTGCTATTGGCGGCTGCATTGCGCAGCGCGATGGCGAGAAGCTCCGTGAAAAGGTTCCAGCCGTTGACGTTGTGTTTGGTACCAGCGCACTTGCAAGCCTGCCAGCACTTCTCACCAGCGCATTTAGGGGTGAGAATGACCGCGTAGCCGTAGACACTTCTGAGGAGGGCAAGGGCTTCTCCACAGATCTGCCAAGTAACCGCGCTCAGCAGTATCACGCTTGGGTGCCTATCATGACCGGCTGCAATAATTTCTGCACGTATTGCATTGTTCCTTACGTTCGCGGTCGTGAGCGCAGTCGCACCTTTGAAGCTGTTATTGGTGAGTGCGAGCGTCTTGTTGCAGATGGCGTTCGTGAGATTACTCTTCTTGGTCAAAACGTTAACTCATATGGTCGCGACCTCTACGGTAAGCCTCGTTTTGCAGAGCTTTTGCGTGCTGTGGGTCAGACGGGCGTTGAGCGAATCCGTTTCACCTCATCGAATCCAAAAGATCTTACAGATGAGACTATTGCGGCTATGAAGGAAACACCAGCTGTCATGCCTCATCTTCATCTTGCGGTTCAAAGTGGCTCTACGCGTGTTCTCAAAAAGATGAACCGCAGCTATACACGAGAAGAGTACTTAGACGTGGTTTCTCGCCTGCGTACAGCTATTCCAGGACTGGCGCTTTCAACTGATATTATCGTTGGCTTTCCCGGAGAGACTGAGGAAGACTTTGAGGATACGCTTTCTTTGGTTAAAGAAGCTGGGTACTCTTCTGCGTATACCTTCATTTACTCTAAGCGTCCAGGTACTCCTGCGGCAAAATACGAAGACAACACGCCTCACGAGGTCATCCAGGAGCGCTTTGATAGACTTGCAGAGCTTGTGGCTCAGCAGGCACACGACGCTAACCAGGTAGATCTCAATACTACACAGGCAGTTCTTGTTGAGGGAACTTCCAAGCGTGATGATACCGTTATGGTGGGACATAGCGAGAAGAACCAAACAGTTCACTTCAATCTGCCAGAGGGTTATACGCCAGAAGATCTTATCGGCAAAATTGTTGATGTCCATATTGATGAGGCTCGTACCTGGTATTTGCGCGGAACCATGGAGTCTGATCCTCGATGAGCTCCCATGGCTCGGTTATCTGCATTGTAGGTCCCACGGCTTCGGGCAAAAGCTCCTTGTCTGATCTGGTAGCCAAGAAGCTTGAGACCTCTGTCATTTCTGTTGATGCAATGCAGGTTTATCGTGGCATGGATATTGGAACCGCTAAAACCCCTGTTGAAGAGCGAGAAGTTCCTCTTTTGATGGTAGATTGCGCCAACATTTCGGAAGAATATTCTGTTCAAATGTTCCAGACTGCGGCGCGCGCAGAAGCTCATATGCTCCTAGATGCAGGTAAAACGCCTGTCTTTTGTGGTGGCACAGGTCTCTATCTCGATTCGATTATTGACCAGATGGAGTTTCCTTCTGGGTCAATTGAGTCTCCTGTACGAACCCGTTATGAAAAGCTTGCAGAAGAGCTAGGATCTGAGGGCTTACACGAGCTGCTCGCCACAAAAGATGCGGCAAGTGCAGAACTTATTCATCCAAATAACGTGCGACGCGTTGTAAGGGCTTTAGAGCTCTTGGAAGAAGGCAAGTCGTATGCAACTCATCATGAGGGCCTAAAGGCTCATACACCGTACTTTGACGCCCAGATATGGGGTCTTACGATGGATCGCCAGCGTCTGTATGAGCGAATTAACCAGCGAGTAGATCTTATGTTTGAGCAGGGGCTTGTTAAAGAGGTTCAAACACTTATTAAAGCGGGCTTATCTGAGAATTGTACGGCTGGTCAGGCTATTGGCTACAAAGAGTTCTTTGCGTATTTTGCTGGTGAGCAATCGCTTGAGCAAACGCGTGAGCTTATTAAGCAACACACCAGGCAGTATGCTAAGAGACAAATTTCTTGGCTTAAGCGCGACGGTCGAGTCAGGTGGCTTGATATGGATCAGCTCACGCCTGAAGATGCGCTCGAGCTAATTTTTGCGCAGCATTCTGACGTACAATGCCAGTAGGATGCATCAAAAACTAACGTATTTACCTTGTCTTAGATGGGGAGTCTATGGGTCGTTTTGTGCCATTTTCTACAGCTCCTAAAGTTGAACGAGCAATTCTTGTAGGCGTTGATTGTGGTAAAAGCGATTGGTCGCTTGAAGAATCAATGGACGAGCTTGAGCGTCTGACACAAACTGACGGCGCTGAAGTCTTTATGCGTCTTACGCAAAAACTTGATGCACCAATTCCCAAGACTTTCATTGGCAAGGGTAAAACTGAGGAGCTTGTCTCCCTGGTAAGAAACACCAACGCTGATGTGGTCATCTTTGATGATGAGCTCACGCCTTCTCAGCAATCTAATCTAGAAAAATTGCTTGGTGAGCCTGTTAAAGTCATTGACCGTACAGCGCTTATTCTTGACATTTTTGGTATTCACGCACGCACCAAAGAAGGACGACTTCAGGTGCAGCTTGCACAGCTTCAGTACGTACTTCCAAGGCTTCGTGGTATGTGGAGTCACCTGGTGGGCGAGCAAACTCGTGGCGGCATTGGCAGCCGATTTGGCCAGGGTGAAAGCCAGCTTGAGGTTGACCGTCGCCTTATTAGAAAGCGCATTTCAACCCTTAAAAATGAACTCAAGCAGCTCAGTCAAAGGCGAGAAGTTCAGTCAAAGTCCAGGTGGAACTCTGGAACGTTTAGCGTCTCACTTGTAGGGTATACCAATGCTGGTAAGTCGACGCTTCTGAATCAACTCACAGGCGCGGATGTATACGCAAAAGATGAGCTCTTTGCAACTCTTGATCCAACTACCAGAGCGCTTTCTCTTGATGAAGGCAGAAAGATTGTTCTTACGGATACTGTTGGATTTATTCAAAAGCTTCCAACTAATCTGATTGAGTCGTTTAAGTCTACGCTGGTTGAAGCTCAAGAAGCTGATCTTCTGCTGCTTGTTGCTGATGCAACTGATAAGAATCTTTCTAAAGAAATAGCAGTTGTTCGTAGTATTTTGAAAGACATCGAGGCTGACAAAAGTGATCAGATTCTTGTATTAAACAAGGTAGACCTACTTGATGAGCAAGAGCTCCAAATGCTCAGAGCGCTCTATCCAGAAGCTGTATTTATTTCTGCTCAGGAAGGTATGGGCATTAACGGCCTTCTCCACAAGATTCAAGAAATAGCTAGCGCCGGCGACAAGGTGGTTAGTGTACTTATTCCGTTTAACAAAGGCGCTCTTGTTAGGTCTGTTCATGAGAGATGCCAGCTTTTGCACGAGCAATACGTTGCTGAAGGTCTTTTGCTGTCAGTTAAAGCCGACACCTATATGCAGGCACTTTTAGAGCCTTATGTGGTGTCAGAGGACGATATTCTTACTGACGAATAAGGCAATAAGCAACAAAATTGGTTGATGCAAAATGTAAATGAGAAGTGATTGTCTTCCCATCTCTGTTATGAGGGGAAGAGAAAATGTTTTCATCCAGTTAGGATAGCCTTCTGCTTTGAGCTGTCTGTTAAACGCAGCTCCACTTACATACAAGAACAAATAGGGGAGCAATGGATAGTAATCTCCAGATGAAAAAGATGGAGAAGGAAATCCCGCCCAGGCTAAATACGGCGTTTGATACAACTCTTTAGGTAACGAGAAAACCATGTTACCTATACCAATGTGACCTGCAGACATTGGAATGCAGATAACAAATAACAACAGAAAAAGAATTGCTGCTGCATACCCTTTGGGCGGATTAGCGAAACGTGAAATAAGAGCTTCTACCAAGGTGCATGAAGCCATGCAAAAGAAGATTCCAAACGTGATGGGAGTATCAACTTTTGCAAAGGTGGTTGCTGCGAATATTGCAAGAGCAACAAGCCCGTAAACACCTGCTCGCTTAAAGGAATTTTTTGAAAAAGCACACATGCAGCCAGCAATAAAAATAAAGGGATACGAAATTGAAGGCACCCAAATTTGCATGACTAAAGGAGTAAACCACGTAAGCTTGATGTGAGAGATAAAGAACAAATCATAGGTAAAGTGAAACAGAATCATTGAAACTACCGAGATACCTCGTATAGTGTCAAAAAACGTTATTCTCCCTTTGGTTTGTTTTAACTCAGCACCCATAATATGACTAAGAGATTGATCTAATAAGTGCAGTAACCCTACCTAAAATGACAGGATTCTGTACGTAGATTGGCTCCATAAAATCGTTTTCTGGCTGAAGACGAATACGATTATTTTCTCTATAGAATGTCTTAACTGTTGCAGAATCATCAATAAGAGCAACAACAATTTCTCCATCATGGGCATCTTGCTGCTCTTTTACAACAATATAATCGCCATCAAAAATACCAGCATTAATCATTGATTCTCCGCGAACACGAAGAATGAAAGAACTTGAATCCCCAACAATGCTAGTTGGAAGAGATAGAGATTCCTCAACGTTTTGCTCAGCAAGAATAGGTGTGCCTGCAGCAACACGTCCTACAAGAGGAAGACTAATGACATTATTAGCTACATCTTGCGTTACTGGAGCGAGCTTTGCTGCGTCAGAAGTGCTAGAAGCCTGGGGAACAATCTTCATAGTACGAGGCTTCTTTGGGTCTCTATCAATAAGGCCAAACTGCTCCAGGACCTTTAAATGCATGTGGACAGTTGAAGGAGATGCAAGATTAACGGCAGCACCAATCTCTCTTACTGAAGGGGGATAGCCATGTTGATCTGTGTAAGAACAGATGTATTCATAAATTGCTGCCTGACGCTTGCTGAGTTTGCCCTTTGGCATATGAGCCTCCTTTTTCTTTTTAATAATAATACACGTGTTCTAAAAAATAATCAAACGAATGTTCTATTTTTTTCTTGACACGAACAAACGTACTAAATATTATTAGTACAGACGTTCGGACATGACTTTTTGTCCGGTGTATTAGATATAACTAGTTCCGTAAAAACTATTACGGAAGGAAATGATATGAGGCGTATGTACCAGTCAAAGATGTACCAGGTTAGCGGAACTTCAGCTCTTGCTTCTTATAAGCCTGCATTTAAGGTAATTGAAGGCGGAGCAAAGAAAGAATCTGTTGCACCCCAGCGTGAGGAAGTTTCTTACGTCAAGACGCTAACAAATAAAGAAGCTTTTGTTGCTGGACTCATTATTACTGCATTGTTTGTTTTGATGTTTGCGGTTTCTTTTCTTCGCACAACCGCTCTCAATTCATTTGCTACATCTGTAATGGATAGCGCTTCACAAACAATTACCGTTCATAGCAATGATACGTTGTGGTCAATTGCAGAGAGCAACCCAATTGAGGGCGTCTCCACAGAGCAGCAAGTAAGTTGGATTAGAGAAAGAAATAATCTCGATTCTTCTCTTTTAAGAGCTGGACAAACCTTAGAGATTCCTTCTGTATCTAAATAGTAAATATTTATGTAAATTTCTCTCAGAATTCTGTGTTGATAGCAGTCAATACCTGCGTAAAATGGTATCTTCCTTTTATACGAAAAAAGGGGATTCCATGCGTTGTCCAAAATGCGGTCACGAAGAGTCAAAGGTTATTGATTCTCGCTCATCCGAGAATAACGATGCCATTAGAAGGCGTCGCGAGTGCATGTCCTGTAAGTTTCGTTTTACAACCTATGAGCGCTTAGAAGAGATTCCTATCACCGTTGTTAAGAAAGACGGTCACAAGGAGCCTTTTGATAGACAGAAGCTTATGAGAGGTCTTGTTGCTGCAACAGTAAAGAGAGATATCTCTGTTGCTTCTCTTGACCATTTTATTGATGGAATTGAGTCTCAGATTAGAGACAAAGGTCAATACGAGATAAAATCTGAAGATCTTGGAAGCATTGTGCTTAAAAACCTAGTTATGCTCGATAAAGTTGCATACATTAGGTTTGCTTCTGTCTATAGAGACTTCAAAGATGTTGATGAATTTAGCGCAGAATTAAGGAGCCTGAATTAATGAGCAATTTTGACATCCAGCTACCTATTAAACGCCTTGATCCTACTGTTGAACTACCTTCGTACGCCTATACAGGAGACGCTGGATTAGATCTTAGAAGTGCTGAAGATGTTGATCTTGCTCCTTTTGAGCGCAAACTTATTTCCACTGGTTTAGCTATTGCAATCCCTGATGGATACGCAGGATTTGTTCAGCCTAGAAGCGGTCTTGCCCTTAAAAAGGGTCTTTCTATGGCAAATACTCCAGGCCTCATTGATGCTCATTATCGCGGTGAGCTTAAGGTTTGTGCCATTAACCTTGATAGCAAAGAAACTATTCACATTGAGCGTGGTGAGCGTATCGCGCAGCTTGTGATTCAACAGGTCCCTGTTGTAGAGCTTATTGAAGTTGATGAGCTTGATCAGACTGATCGCGGTACAGGCGGTTTTGGTTCAAGCGGCGTTCAATAATTTTTTTATTTTGGTGATAAGCGCTTCAGCGCTTGCATAAAGGAAAAGCCTCTTTAGGAAGGAAGAGCTTAATGGAGAAGTTCTTTAAGGTAGCTGAGCGTGGCAGTAATCCCGCTCAAGAGTTTAGGGCTGGAATTACTACATTCCTCGCAATGGCATACATTATTGCAGTAAACCCAGCTCTTCTCGCTGCTGCAGGAGTTCCAGTTTCGGCAGCTATTACTGCTACCTGTCTTGGTGGCGGCATCATGACCATTTTGATGGGTCTGTTCTCTAACCGTCCACTTGCTTGCGCATCTGGTATGGGTGTAAACGCTGTTGTAGCTTTCTCTCTCACTCCAATTACTGGTGGAGATTGGCACGCATCAATGGCAGTTATCTTCATTGAAGGAATTGCTATTCTTCTTTTAGTTCTCTGCGGCCTTCGTGAAGCAATCATGGATGCAATCCCTGTAAACCTACGCCACGCAATCTCTGTTGGCCTAGGTCTTTTTATTGCTATGATTGGTCTCAAGAACAGCGGTATTATCGTTGCTAATGAGTCCACACTTGTTGCTCTTGGCGATATCTTCTCTCCAACCTTTATCGTTGGTGTAATTTCCATTGTTGCAACAGTTGTTCTTTACTCTGCTCGTGTTAAGGGCTCCCTGCTTATCGGCATTATTCTTGCCGTACTTGCTGGTATTCCTCTTGGTGTTACCGCAAGCCCTACAGGCATTGTTTCTGGCCTTGATTTCTCTACCTTTGGCGCACCATTCTTGACCGATAGTGCTGGTGTTATGGGTATTGTTAAGGCACTGACAACGCCAGTTCTTCTCGTCTTTGCATTCTCTTTGATGATGTCTGACTTCTTTGACACCATGGGCTCTGCTATGGCCATTGCTAAGCAGGGAGACTTCCTCACTGAGGACGGCAACGTTAAGGATATCAAGCAGATTCTTATTGTCGACTCTGCTGCAGCTGCTGCGGGTGGTCTCTTTGGCGC
>JABZHU010000146.1:0-3150 GCA_015258705.1 Atopobium sp.
TTGGGGCAATGCTCATTGCCGTTGTATTCATATGTAGTTGGTTTAGACCCGAAGCGGTTAAAGAACGAAATCTTGATTTTTTAAAACATGAAGCTGCGGAATTTATACGGGAGCAATCAGCTGATAATATTTTCTCATATGAGAAATTTGAGTCTGGAGAATATAAGACTTATACCTGCAATATAAACGACGTGTATATATCTGGTCCAATTTTATCAGTTGTAGAGAAAGACAATGAATTATTAGACGGTGGCATTTCGTGGGTTGTAAGTGTTAATGGAGAAATCATTGGAACAATCGAGCAAGATGTCGCTTTATATTCAGTTTCTCTCTCATCACAAGATTTTGATCAATATATTCTTTATGGGACTGCTTATACTCTTCAAGCTATAAGCAATCGCAAATTACCTGCCGTCTCCTACTATGAATACGATACAGATGGTGGAGGAACCTTTCTGTCTGATAATATACTTGCGACATTTAATTACGGCACAGGAGACTATGGTTTTGTTGAAGCAGCCAGCAAATTTCCTTCTGCCAGTTCATTGATCACTTCTCGCTTAGGTTCAGAGTATCTTGATTTTATGGCAAACAAAGAGCGTGTTGTAGATCTTCCGTAAGACATAAAAAATGCGCGCTTCAGAAAAACAATTCTGAAGCGCGCATAATTTTATTCTCTAAGAAAAACCTAGTAGTGAATGATAACTGGATCTCCGTCTTTGGCAACATCAAAGAGTTTCTGAGCGTTTTCATAGCTTAGGTTAATGCAGCCATGGCTACCACCAGTTTTGTAGATATTTCCACCAAATGCACTTCTCCATGGAGCGTTGTGAAAACCAACTTCCTGACCTTTTACACCCAACCAGAAGTCAACGTGTGCATCCCAACCTGGTTTGCCATTCTCGTCATTTGGGCCAAGAAGACGAGCGTTTCTAATGTGGCTGGTAATATACCAGACTCCTTCTGGGGTGTTGTGATGTCCGTCTGGGATACCTGTTACTACATCGGCTTCCCAAAGAATGGTTCCATCATCACCATAAAGAACAGCATGCTGAGTGGTAAGGTCAACATCAATATAGCGACCGCCCCAGTCCTGCTCGCCCTGTTTAGTAAATGTATCGGCCGACTGTTTTGTAGGCAGTTCAATCTTTGTTGCCTGACCAGCAGACAGACCGTCAGAGATAGCTTTTACAGCAGCATCATTATCAATAACCCAACCGTATGCACCAGCGGCCTTTGTAGTGAATTCTTTTCCATCCCAGCGCTTATACGTTCTTGAAGTTCCACGAGTATCTACTGCAGGAGCAAGTGTCTCGTTGACCCATTTGGTAATGGCGTCTGTATCAAATGAAATAGAGAGGTTCTCATCAAACTTAATCCAGCTAGCAATGGTGTCTTGATCAAGCTGATATGCAGCAGAATCGCCTAGCATCAAATCAACTGCAGAAGCAACGTATGAATTAGCAGTCTTCAAGGCAGTATCAAGGTCTTCTGCACTTATGAGGCTTTCTGGGCCAAGCTGTACGGTAGTGCTCAGATTATCAAAAGCGGTTTGCAAGTCTTTATGGACACCCTCAAGAGATAGTCTTGTGGCAATAGCGTCATCAGCAAAAATAAACTTTTTAGCCGAGCTATCGTAGGTAATACCATTGTTCTCTAGACTTTGAGCAGATTCTTTTGCCTGCTCAATTCTTTGATTAAAGAGTGCGTCCGCCTTGCTTGTATCATACGAGGCGGTTGCATGTGGGCTCAAGGACCTGCTACGAGTAAGTTCCAGTGGCCACATCCAAGGATTCTGCTGGCTAATAGCATCGTGAGCATATCCAGCTGCGTCGTATGTTAAATCAATGTCGGATGCCTTGATGGTTAAATCTACGCCGTTTCCAGAGACTTGGACGGAGTAATTTGAGGCCTCGTTTGCTCTAGAAGCCTGTAAATCTGAAGCCGGTTTTAAGGAGTAGTCCTTACCATAAATGCTGGTTTGAGGCATAAAGAAGAAGTTAAAGAAGATTGCTCCACCCACATACACAAGGGCGAGAACACCAACGAGCACAGCAGGTATCTTCCACCACTGATGTTTCTTGTGAACAACGGGAGCCTCTTCTTTTTCTCCAAGCTCTGCGCTATCAAGGGGAGCAATGACAGTTAAATCATCTGCCTGTTCTTCCGGGGCTTCCGCTGATTGTGAAGAGTCATTAAGCTGATTGGCTTTTACCTGCTCTTCATTGAGAGCAACGTACATATCAGTATCGCCAAGACTTGGAACTGAGTCCTTAAGGGAAGGTGACTTCTCTGTAGCTTCCTCTGTGGAAAGAGGCTGTAGGTTAGCGGTGTGAGAAGCAGAGCTTTTTGCAAAGTGCTTAGCCAAGGAGCACTCCTTATAAAAACGAAGTTACATAGCAAAAATCAGTGTGTTTTGACAAACAGACTTTCTGCAAATGAGTCAAAGACACATTCATTTAGTGTAGTGCATATTCACCACATATTTTATGGAACTTACGTGGAATTATTTTCTATAGGAGATGAACAAAACTGGAGTAATATATATGACATTTAGAAATAATTATTTTTCAATTGCAGGGGGAGCAATAGCGTATGTCATCAACTAGAGTCAATAGTACTACGCAAAATATTAGATGTGTTTGTACTGCTCTTGCCGTACTTCTTTTATGCATTTCAGCTTTTCCTAAAATTGCTGTAGCTACTGCTTCAACCAGCCAATCAAATTCTCATTCTGCTAATCAGTTGTTACTGCATACTGATGTCAAATCATATGAGCTTCTTCCTTCTGATTTTGCTTCGCTTGTTGGCAATGATTCAACATCGTTTGATACTCTTGAGCCAGTTAAGCCTTATGAGGCAGTTAACACTGATTCTCATCCAAACTATAGCAAGGTAAGCGATTTTGTTTATTTAGATAGAGATCAGTTTGACTTGTCGCTTTTCTCGCCAGATGGTTCTCTGAGATATACAACAGATGATGCAGCTGTAGATGCATACATTCAGACTCATCCGGAGCTTGCTGGTGTGACTGATCGTAGAATTTTGCTTCCGGTGTTTGAATTTGATTCAGATAATGATATTCAGACTCACAGAGACAGAGTTAATTCTTACATTGCTAATGGTCAGCTGGCACAAGGGTCGGTTGGT
>JABZHU010000147.1:0-3098 GCA_015258705.1 Atopobium sp.
AAATACCGACCTCCTAATCGTTAGATTTTGGTCTAACTTTTGGGGGTCGGTACAAAGCCGCCGTTTTTTATCTACCTATAAAAGAGAAACTCAGCACTCAAAAATACGTGCTATTCATCGTCCTCTTGATCTTCTACACTTCCCTCAACAAGACCTAAAGTACTCTGTGCATCTTCAAGGCTCTCTAAGGCAGTAACACCTCTGAGCTTGCGGTTCATAGCCTTTGTTCTAGTAGTAAGAATCTTATCAATGGTGGTTTCTGCAGTTCTAATCTGTTTCTGAGCCTTCTCAAGCTGCGCCTGATACGTCTCAAACTCTGTCTTAACCGCAGAGAGTACCTTTTGAATCTCGTCTGCATGCTTCTGAATAGCAACGGATTGAAATCCCATTTGAAGACTGTTAAGAAGTGCTGCCATAGTGGAAGGTCCACACACATTAACGCGATACTCTCTCTGTAGCTGCTCAAGCAAACCCGTCTGACTGACTACCTCTGCATAAAGTCCCTCAAAAGGAAGGAACAAAATAGCAAAGTTAGTTGTCTCTGGTGGGGCAATATACTTTGTAGAGATATCTTTTGCCTCTGCCTTAATTCGAGTCTCTAGACCCTTTTTAGCAGCAGCAATCGCCTCCTCATTACCTGCATTGATTGCATCCACTAAATGCTCGTACGTATCTCCTGGGAACTTAGAATCAATAGGAAGCCAAACGGTCTCCCCTGACTCTCCAGGCAACTTAACAGCAAACTCGACGCGCTCAGAAGAACCGGAAACGGTGGCAACATTCTCTTCGTATTGCTCTGGAGAAAGAATGTCTCTTAGAATTGCGCCAAGCTGAATTTCTCCAACAATTCCGCGAGTCTTAACGCCAGAGAGAACTTTCTTTAAGTCTCCAACACCCTCCGCAAGGCCGCGCATTTCTCCCAGGCCTTGATGAACTTGCTCAAGTTGCGTAGATACGCGCTGAAACGATTGAGTCATACGCTCATCAAGCGTTTTCTGGAGTTTCTCGTCAACGGTCTGACGCATAAGCTCAAGCTTTGCTTCATTCTCTTTACGCATGTCGCTGAGCTGTTTGTCAACAGTCTCTCTAACCTTACCAAGCTGCTCAGTTGAAGCCTGGGAAGTTGCTTTCATGTTGTCATCCACACGACGCTGAAAAGCATCAAAGCGAGCATCAAGCTGAGCAATACGCTGATCAGTCTGCTTCGTCTGATTTTGCAGTGTTGAGGTGAGCTTTTGATCAACTACCTCTCTTACCTTCTCAAGCTTTGTATCCATAAGCTCTTGCATTTTTGCCATGTTATCCGTAACACGACGATCCAACTCTTGGGAGCTTCTTATAAGCTCTGCAGATGATGTTTGACTTTGCTCTTGCAGCGTCTTTACTTGCGAAAGCTTAGAGGAAAGTGTGACAAGGCTCACGATAAGCACAATGACAACTACAGCCAAAACTAACAGCACAAGTAAATCCACGAGACTCCCCTAACTCATAGCAGAACAAACAAACGCAAACACAGCAAACGCGATCTGAGTGTTAACCAAAAATCCCGTAGATTACCTGAGCAATGCTGTTAGTAACGCTCTCAACAAAGTTCACAAATGGATTATCGGAATCAACGTCTTTATCTCCATAAGGATTAGTGAAGTAATCCCAGAATTCTTCCCAATAGTTTTGCTGACGATAATACCTATAGGAATCATCATCTTCAGTACGATCCTGCTTATCATCAGTATCGTTATTTGTTTCGTTCTTGCTGTTCTTTTCTTTCTCTTTCTTAGTAGAAAGCGTCTCATCAGAACCAAGCGTGACGTTGATGGTAAGGCGGTCTTCTCCACGCATGATTTCTACAGGAACGGTCTCTCCAATCTTGTGAGAGCGAACGGCAATAATAGCTGCATCAGCAGAAACTACGCGCTCTCCACCAATAGAGACAATAACATCACCCTTTTTAATACCAGCACCCTCTGCAGGACTATCATCAAGAAGGCCTGCTACATACGCACCGTAATCTACCGAGAGATCATTGCGCTTTGCAAATCGAGGAGTAACGGTCTGCATAGAAAGACCAATATAGGCATGCTTAACTTGCTGGCCAGAAAGAATCTGATTTGCAATATCAATGGCATAGTTAGAAGGAATTGCAAAGCCAATACCCGCAAATGACTTGGTATCTGACGAGAACAACGTACAAATACCCACAAGCTGACCATTAGAGTCAACCAGAGCGCCGCCAGAATTACCTGGGTTAATAGCTGCATCAACCTGGATGAGGTTTGCATAAATAGTGGTTTCTCCACCCTCTGTCTCAAGCATATCTCCACGAGAAAGAGCAGACACGATACCTGCAGAAACAGAGTGATCAAGACCAAATGGACTACCAACACTCATAACCCAACTACCAGGAGCCAAGTTATCGGAATTGCCAATCTCAATTGGAGTAAGGCTATCTCCTTTAAGATCTGCATGAAGAACGGCCAGGTCAGAGGTTGGATCTGTACCAACAACAGTACACTCATACTCTTTATCATTAACGGAGATAGAGAACGTATCCATACCCTCAATGACGTGGTAATTGGTAAGAATGTCTCCATTTGTGTTCAATACAACGCCAGAACCGGTTGAGCCCGATGAATCACTGGTAGCCTTAACGGACACAACCGAAGGCAAAACCTTAGAAGCTACCGTTTCTGCCGTCTTAGTATCAGTTGGTTCTGCAGCAGGACGAGACGTCGCTGCTTGAGAAATAGTTGCCTGACCAGATACTGCAGGAAGCTTAGAAATTCCCTCTCCCAAAGCAATGGTAGGAACACAAGCAACGGCAAAAGCAATTGCACAAGCTGTTCTTTTTACACTTGAGCTTTTGAACATAGATATAAATCCAGTCTGCTTAACTGGCGAGAAACGCTTATAAACAGCGGAATCTGTGGTTAAACCATGTGCTTGGTTCTCCATAGACATCCTCCTTAACATCACTTTGATGCAAACAACTAACGCACATAATTCTGCGCTAAACATCAATTTTTCAATATGAGTATTCTACCCGTTATACCGGGTAGAATACTCATATTGAAAAATTGATGTTTAGCGCAGAATTATGT
>JABZHU010000027.1:0-13264 GCA_015258705.1 Atopobium sp.
AGAGCACGAACATCGTTATAAAAAATATTATTGTTGTCACAATGGCACCCAATGGAGAAGCAACAACAACAAATTTCATTGGTAGGGCGTATGACCAGCTTACAATCATTTCTACAAACGGCGAAATAGCAATACCTACTACAATTCCACCAATAAGCGCACTTCCTGAAACCAGAATAGTTTCATATCGCAATATGCTAATGACATCTTTCTTTTCAAGACCCGCAAATTCATATAAAGCAAATTCGGGAAGACGTCGACGAATCAAAAATTTATTTGCGTATGACGTAACATTCAAAAACACCAAAAAAGGCAAAATACCAAATGCTAGGCTGTAATTTGCCTCCGAAACAAAAAGTGAACGGACCGATTCGTCATTCACTAAGGCAAATAAATAATCTCCAGATGCTGCATATGAATACATGAGGCAGGCACCCGTTGCCAATGCAGCAAAATAAACCCCAAAGTCGCTAAGATTACGGCGTACATTTCCAACTACAATTTTTATTAACAAATTCATAGTATATTGCCCTTACTCTATTGGCTTTAACAACATCGTCTTTATATTTATCTGCATTTTTATAATGCGCCACATACCTAATTGATACCATCGAACTAACTTACAAAAAGGTGACGATCTTATAAGAAAAAGAGCAGCCGATAAAAAAACGCGACACCCGAGGGCGCCGCGTGAGGTTCCATGGTGGGCGATGAGAGATTTGAACTCCCGGCCTTGTGCGTGTAAAGCACCTGCGCTAGCCGCTGCGCCAATCGCCCGTGACTGTAGAAGTTTATCACAGCTTCTACAATTCTTAAACGGCAATTATGAATTCAACGGTTTCATTTGCTCAACTTCTGCACGCACTGCCACGCCATCCAGCTTGGCAAGTGGTGTTTCCGTCCGTTTTGCCAGAGCACATGCACTACCCATGGCGTCGCCCATATCGGTAACTGTTGGAATAATACGAACACTAGCCTGCATCAAAAATGTTGTAGAGATGCAACGGCCAATAACGCCCAAGTTATTGATGTGCTTGGTGACCATTGAACGGAATGGAATCTCGTAATAATCACCCTGTTTGTAGGTGTTTTTGTGGAAAAGACCACCCTTATTGGAGTGAACATCAATGTACCAATCACCACGAACAAGACCGTCATCAAACCGAGCCTGATTAACGTAGTCTTCCTCGGTCAGCATTGTTTGGCCTTCAACACGCCAGCTCTCACGAACACCCAAAAGAGAAGCCTGCTCCATAAGGTAGCTTTGCTCAAATCCAGGCATCATACGCTGCAAGAACGTAACAAGACGGCGAATACGAGCGTGCGCCTCAACTGTTGCGTTAGAACGTGCGGCTCCTGAGGTATTTTTTTGCATGCTTGCAATATGTGGACAATTCAGCGCCATGCAACCAGGCTTTCCAGGAAGCGAGAAGATCTGGTAATAGCGCAAGTCCTCTTCTTCAAGAATGCCTGCTTCAATTCCTTCACGGAACTTTGGCTCCAACTTAAAATTCTTACCCGCAACCATTGCGGACTCGAAGAAATATCCCTCAACCAATGGCGAGAAGTGATCATCAAGTGAGAGCACATAGTCTCTATAGCGCTCCACATCAATGCCGCCCATGGTAAAACGCAGACTGCAAACCTGATTGATGCCGTCCTCGTCACCAGCCGCAACCGGTACACCAGCTGCTCTAGACAAAACAGCATCGCCTGAAGCATCAATCCATGTTTGAGCTGTTACTGCAATCAATCCTTCAGTTGAGGCAAGAATTGCGTGTGTAATGGTTTTCTCGCCATCTGCATCTGACAAAACGGCAGCTACAAGAGATGTGTCGTAGAGTATTTGATCGCCTTTTGTCGTGAAGAGCTGCTCGTACACTTCTCCCAAACGCTCAGGGGCAAACCAGATCATCGTAGTGTAGTCATCACGTGTTGCATCACCTGAAGCCAAAAGCTGCTGTTCAATAGTAGAAAGAACAGGTAGATGACGGACATACGACGGCATCATAGGGCATACAAGTGCTCTTGTAGCGGAGCCTCCAAGCAAATTTGATTTATCCACAATAAGCGTGGAGAGGCCCTCATTAACACAACGGATTCCGCAGGCAGAGCCAGAAACACCGCCTCCAATGATGACTACATCAAAGCTTCCAACAACAGGAATCTGCAGGTTGTTCCAGGTGATCTCTTTATAACTCATTGTCTCCTCCTGTGTGAGAGCTGTTATGTAGTAGACCGTAGTAGGTATTGGTAAATGCATGCGCTGCAATTTCAGACAGCGCGTGAATGCCTGTCTTTCCCAGTTTAAAAGGACCAATGGTAAACAGCGGAACAAGATATTCTTTGCTGGTTAATCCAAGCCGCGTAGTCTCCAAAACATGAAAAAACTCATGCATCAAAATAAGATTTTGGGCTTCATGTACCTCAAGTTGATTTTGCTTTGCCCACAGCGCACATGATTGCTCATAGAGTGTGATTTCTTTTGTACCAGAAACGTAATCACTAAAATAGCGCTGGTTTCCATATACGCAATCAATATCTTTTTTGATAATAGTTAGTCCTGCATCTTTGCAGATTTGAAAGAAGTCACTTTGACTATGTGACTCTTCAAACACCATGTGTGCAGCGCGCTCACCTTTTGACCAAGCTAAATCAACTATGTGCTCTCTATCCTCCTCAGGAATACGAGCAACAAAGCGATCCCACAAGAGCTCTTTGCGTGCAAGCTCTTTCGTTGGAAACGGAAACCGTGAAGCAGAGTCAACATTAGACTCTGCTTCAAGGTCCACCGATTTTCTCGCCAAAGTGTGATCTGCGTTCTGCATATGAGTTTAGTCACCTAAACGAAGTGTAGCGGCAATGATAACGGGCTCGTCAGATGGATAACCGCCCAGCTCAACTGAGGCAAGGCTCAAAATCTGCTCAAGTGAAGTCATTCCGGACAGATCGATAATACGCTTGCCTACCACAACATAGACGTTTGGCAGATTGGCTCCACCGTCGTTATAAACGGTCAAGTCCTCTACCAGGTCCGTTACGCCCTTGCGCCATGAACTAATGGACTCTTGCAAAACCTCAGCATTTGGACGCTGTAGCCTAATAACGCCCTCGGCATCAATAAGACGAAGAGCAGTGCGTTTCTTGGTGAGAAGACCAAAGAGCTTCTTTTCTGTTGTGGTTGCAGTGTAAGCAAAGAGCTCAGAAGAGTGAGCAACCTCGGAAACGTTATCTGCACCCTCGCCAAGATTTTCTACTACAAGCTTTTTGAGCTCATCTGCACTCAGACGCGTAGCGTTAACATCTTTGCTACGCAGCTCAGTAGCACCAACAGCAATTGCACGAACAACGTGACGCTGAGTATCCACCTCAACGGTAACCTCAACGGTTCCAGGGGCTGCACCCATCTTAATAGCACGAGCTTCTGCTTCACGCCTAACGCTGACAATGTCATCGTCGGTTGGGTTGGTAACACTGCGCTCAACCATGTCACGGACCATGGCAAGAGCAACACCAATAGTTGAGATGACAGGTGCGTTCTTAGCAATGCGGAACGTATGACCCATGGTTTTTGCTAAGTGTGGCACTACGGTAGAAGCGCCACCGCCACCACCAACGTACACGGTAGTACGAGGATCCATGCCGTAGTCTTTCATAAGCTGTTCCGCTACAGCGCCGTTTTTCTTTGCAGCAAATGCAAGAACCTGAGCTGCTGCTTCTTCAACACTTACGCCCATATTCTCTGCAAGAGGAGCCCAAGCCGCACGAGCGGCCTCAACAGAACCGTAAGCGTAATCACCCTTGGGAACAAAACCGGCAAGGTTTGCAGCGCCAGCCATGGTCAAGCAAACGCGAAGACCTCCATCACACTCGATAGCTGCGTATTCAGGGTCTCCATCCATAGGACGAACAGCAACCAAACGTGGATTTACGATCTTTTCTGCATCGGTGTAGACCTCATAATCTAGGTTGGCAATATGAGCAGAACGAGGTCCCACATCAACAGCCTTGCCATCAGAGATTTGAACCATAGAACCGCCACCAATACCAACGGTTCTCACATCTAGTGACGAGAGGTACGTCTTGTGGCCACCAACTTCTGCGTATTTGACCATAACCTTGCCGTCTTTAACGCAAGAAATATCGGTAGAAGTGCCACCAACCTCAAAGAACAGGCCGTCGGTAAGCTTCTCATACATCAAAGCGCCAGCTACACCAGCAGCCGGACCAGACAGAATAGTGAGGATTGGGCGATGACGCACCTCATCAACAGTCATAACACCGCCATCACAGCGCATAACCATAAGTGGTGACTCAATGCCTGCCTCACGAATACTCTTGTCAGTCATGTTTGCAGCTTCAAGCATCTTTGGCATGATGGACGCATTAACAACTGCTGTACGAGTACGGATAGCCAGACCATAAAGCTTAGAAATGTCATTTGTAGCCGTAGCAGGAAGCTCTCTATCAGAGCATTCTGCAATAACGGCGTTCTCGTTAGTTGGATCGTCTACACTAAATGCTTCCGCTGCAACATAAGAAGTTGAACCATCCGAGAAAAGCTGTTCGATTGCGCTCTTAATACCAGCTTCAACATCAGAAGAGGTATCTACAAAAGCATTTTTGGTACGCAGGAATTTACCGGCAGCGAGTTCAATATCTCCAACGTTTGTGTCACTCTTGCTCTTAGCTCCCTGAAGACCGCTGCCAAGCGTTACGATACCAACCTGTGCAACATCGCCCTCAAGCAGGGCGTTTGTTGCCTGGGTAGTACCGTGAGCAATAAAGACAACATCTTCAGGCTTAATGTTATGCTGCTCCATAACACCATGAAGCACCTGCACAATACCTGCTGCAACACCTGCTTCAGCAGTATGCGTGGTAGGTGTTTTAACCGTGCCGATAATTTCGTACGTATCATTGTCGATGGCAACAGCATCAGTAAATGTTCCGCCAACGTCGATTCCAATACGAACTTTCACGTTTCCTCCTCGATTTACAGCAATCTACCAGCTGCAAAGATAAAACGAGGCGAGAAGACCACAACAAGAGGGTCTTCTCGCCCCAAGGTCAGAACTTAGAAGTACAGAACACCAGACAGAATTACACCAATGACGGAAACTGCCCAGAGGTAAGGAAGCATCTTACGAGTAACGGTGTTGACGTCAACCTCGCAGAAGTTTGCAGTCCAAACGTTCTGAGTGTTGGTTGGGTCGCCACCAGCCTGGATGCGCTCTGCAGACAGGAATGCACCCATGACAGCAAGAGGATTCAAGGTGTTCAAGCCAATGATAAGAGCTGCGATACCAGAACCAAGACCAAACATGTTCATAGGTCCACGATACAGAGCCAATGGCGAGAGGACCGCAAAGAAGATGATGTATGCAACAAGGTTCTGTGGCATGATGCCAAGCAGGAATGGGTTAAGAACTGCCTTAACCGTTGGGTTAGTAACTGCAAGGTAGAGAATACCAATACCAACCATCAGGATGATTGCAGGACCAGCGTCGGTTACACCGTCATAGCAAGTCTTTGCCAGAAGATTCATTGCCTTGCTAAAGCTCTTAGAGGTGAACAGCAGGCACCACAGAATACCAACGGTAAATGCTGGGGTAACAGGAACCTTCAAGAAAGCAACAAGCACAATAGGAATCAGTGGAGTCAGCATTGCAAGACCACCCGTAACGCCGGTGAGCTGCTTGGAGTTGCTCTGCTCAGCAACTGGAGCGCTGAAGGCAAACTTAATGCCATTACGCTTGAACTCAACAACAATCATGATCAAGGTTGCAATACCAGTTGCAACAGCCAGATAAACCTCAAAACCCTGAACCTGAGCAATGTCTAGGTTGAAGAGCTTAGCGAAGGTTGTCCAGTTGGCAATATTGAGTGCCAGACCAGTGGTAAATGACATCAAGAAGATACATGCTGCACTAGCTGCGGGAACACCAACAGAAATCAAAATTGGCAGAACGATTGAGCCAACCATGATGATAGATCCCAAGCCAGAAAGTGTCGTGAAGAGGACAGCCACTGCGATAGACATAATCAAGGTGATTACCAGGGGCTTATCGCCACCAAGCTCTGCACTTTTCTTGATGATTGTCTCAGTAACACCAGTTTTGTTCATAAGCTGACCCAACCATGCACCAAAAATAACAGCCATGATTGCGGCGCCCATGCGAACGGTACCAGCCTCAAATACTGATGTCAGCCAGCCAATTTCTTTTCCGTCACCATCTTTTCCAAACATTGGAACGCCTGCGATGACACAAATCAAAATGGCCATCAGTGGCAGGGCAAGCAGAGTTGGGATCTTCTTAGTCATCATCAATGCAGCTACAGCCACAAAGACCAAGAGGATCAAAATACCCTGAACCATGTTTCCTCCTTAGGAACACATTGTTTGATAGCAAGTGCAGCTATCTCTCCTTCAAACAACCTACACGTACTTCTATAGATGCATGAGCACCATGTTGACAACTTTGATGAGCAGACAAAGTCGAGAAACACCTTTGTTCCAGCGCAGCACATAGCGTACTACTTCCCCGCAAGTACCTTGCTGATTTCTTACGTAAGTCTTACCGATTTCTTGCACATGACCTGCGTAAGTCTTACCAAATACCTACACCGAACTTACTGGATGCCAGCCAGAAACAAGTACTTGTTTCCAAAGCTGGACAGTTTCAGGACAAAGACAGGCAAATCTTAGGGCAGAAACAGCATCTCTCAGTAAGTTTCTTGAAGTCATTCTTGTTACGATCAATTTTGGAAATTCCTCAAACTGAGCAAATTTTTGCACCAAAAGCGCAGGAGTAGACAATGCCTTATTGAGCGCGTCTGTCTTAAGCAAAGAGGTAGAGACATCTTCTTCAGGTACAGATACAACTACAGCGTCAACAGAAAAAAGACTCTGAACGGCGCTTATAAGATTCATTAATGCATCAAGCTTCAAACCATCTGAGGTAACAAGCTGCTGAGTAATATCTGCATTTAGTCCCTCTTTCATTGGAAGAGGGGCATTATCGCAAACAACTTGAGCCACAACTCGCGAGCCAAATGAAAGATGTAAGTACGAAGAAACGTCCTCAATGTTGTCTGTGCTCTCAATATGCGAAAGTGCAAAGTCACTCTGCTCAAACTGCTTCACCACTACCCTGAAGGTGCTCTTTAATGCTTGTACCAGAGAAATTGTTGCCGAATCATGGCCCGTTGAATACATGACAGAAAGCTCTGATTCCAGCACATCGCCTTCGAGCAAAACTCCAATTCCCTTAAGAATTGCGCCATCAACAATCAGCTCAGTAAGAGCAGCTTCAATCCCCTCAAGAAGAGTTTCTCCCGAAGGAGCTTCTTCTGATAGTGTGATGCGAGCATGCTCGTTAAGAGTCATGTCCATGAGTATAAGTTCCTGACTCTGGCGAGAAACTCTGACGAGTCCCAAGAGACCAAACTCTGGAGCAAGTTGCAGAAGTGTCTTTGATCTACCTGCAGTTACTACGCGCTCTGAGCTTTCTTCAACCATTTTTGACTGAAGCAAGTCTTGGACAATAGTAGTAACGGTACTAGGAGAAAGAGATAATTCACGCGCCAATTCAACACGAGACAGAGCGTTTTTCTCGCACAATGCTTGAATAACAGCGCGTTTATTGGAATATGCAATATCTTTAGTGCTGACAATTGACATACGTGTCCCCTCCTCTCTATTTCTGTCTGTACTACCTTATTTCGACTCTCGAAATAAGTCCATCAAACTGAGAAAGGAACGGGACTAACGGTATGAAATTATCGCCAAATGGTCATGCTGAACAATTTTGAAAACGGCGCCGATTCTTTACGCCATCTCTTCCAGAATTCGACGCATTTCTTTCTGAACACCCTGCTCGGTGTTAGGCGCAATGACCTTGGTAGCAATGGTTTTGAGCGCGTAGCGAGCGTTGTCCATAACGTACGCGGTGCCCGCATAACGCAGCATAGCGTAGTCGTTCATGGAGTCGCCAAAGACGGCAATCTGGTCGCGAGAAATGCCATAGTACCTGCGAATCTGCTCAAGTCCCGTAGCCTTGTTCACGCCACGAGGCACTACGTCAATCCACGTCTCGCCGGAAGGCATGAACGAAAGCCTGTCGCCCATCTCGCGCTCAAGAATCATGGCCATGTCCATCGAGCGAGCCCTTGAATCGCAGCAAATAGCAGCCTTGATGATGCTGACGTCAGGTGAAGGCGGATCAAACACGCGCTCAGCATTTGGCAGGTCTTTGTCCAGCTCGCGCACAAACGAGCTCTGGTCATCCAGCAGATACGTGTGCGTGCGGTCATAAACAACCAGGTGAATGCAGTCAAACTCGGACGTTAACTCAAACAGCTTACGGATAGAAGCTGACGAGAAAACCTCGCGGTCGATGACTTCGTTCTCTACATAGACCTGCGTGCCTAGCGAGGCCACGTAGTCAATCTTGTCTGCAACCGGCTCAAACAACCAGCGCAGCGTATCGTAGCGACGACCGGAGCTTGCAACAAAGTGAACACCACGTTTGTACAGCTCTTCGATCAGCTCAAATGTCTCTGGCGGAACCTCGGAATTCTGGTCCAGCAGTGTACCATCCATGTCCGATGCAATGAGTTTAATCATGCTAGTTCTCCATCATAAAACGGGGAGTCTCCCCTGCTTTTGTTGCGCGCACAAGCTCAAGCAGGGCATGAGCAACGCCATCGTCTGCAGAAGCACCAACATGGTGCTTTGCCACCTGCTTGACCTCTGGAATTGCGTTTGCCACCGCCACCGAGTGCGGAACTTTACTTAAAATCTCAACGTCATTCTCGCCGTCTCCAAAAACAAGCACCTCTTCTGGAGAAATGCCTGTTCTTTCCAGGAGCGTTTCAAAGCCAGACAGTTTGGACACGCCCTTGGGAAGCACGTCAAACCACTGGGGAACTACCGACATGGTGTACACGTCTGGGCAGGCTGCGGCCACTTTCTGGCGACAGCGCTCCATGTCTTCCTCCGTGCCTGGACACGCAATTGTTGCGGCGACAAAATCGACGTCGTCTGGAACTTGATCAACAATACCCGAGACAAACACCAGCTTACGCTCGTAATCGGCGAGAATATCTTTGTCCAGCGGCCCGACAACATAGGCCGGGTTAAAGAGGTTAGTCTTCTCGGGATAGCAGACCAAGAACATGTTTTTCTCGTCAGCAAGAGCATCTGCGACACCCTGCAACGTTTTGTGGTCAAAGATGGAGAGCGAGATAGTCTTGCCTTTATACAGCACGCGCTTGCCTGTAGACATGACGCCCGTTTGCATGCACGCCTCGTCAAGGCTAAAAAGACGCATCAGCTCAACGTAATCTCGGCCGGTACAAGGGCCAAACGCGATGTCCGTTTCTTCCAGGAGCGTGTGAATAGCCTTGCGCGTGAAGTCCGACACGCGCCTGTTGCCAAAAGGCACCAGCGTGTTATCCATATCAGATAAAACAAGCTTAATCACAAACGTCCCCCGTTACTGCATGCTGCGTAGCTGGACAAACGCGACGCGCGTCGCAGCCCAAGCGGACGCAGTTCTACGCCGAAGCAGCTTGAGCCGGAAAATCCAGACCGGCACGACTCCAAACTGCGGCGTTGCACTTCTACCTAGTTGAACTATGTGCCAAGACGTCAAAGCGATCAATCTTGAGCAACACTTGGTCTAGTCCAATCATACCCGAGAGACGCACCTTTGACGTGTCCGAAGTCCAAATTAGAAGATCTCTAAATCCAGAACCTCGACGGCCGCCAACCCACTCCATACGCTTAATGTCCTGGTAATTGATGGTAATCTCGTGTCCAAGGAACGGAACCATGACCATCTCATCGTCAAACAGCGAGACTTTGTAGCGGCTCAAGATATACCACGCCATAAACATAACAACCGAGAAGGACGCAAAAAACGCCATAACAATGTCTGGGTTTGGCGTAAACACATTAACGTAGCAGAGCCAGCCGAGAATAACAGCGATGGCGCTGACAAACGCCATGTCGATAATAAGCGAACGCGTGAGCGAAGCGGGAGTCACATAAGTATCGTGGTGGCTGTGGCGGCGCTCGGAGATTCCGACGTTGCCCGAATGCTCCAAAATCGCAGCGGTAACGGGTGCCGCAACGACAATTATTCCAAACAACACCGCGAGCATTGCGACCTCCCTTCCCCCACGAAAAAAAGAACGATGACCCCCCATAATTATGCTACGCTCCCACCCGCCATTAGTTGACAAGGGTGAACGGGAGCGTAGACGGTAGCAATCAAGCTATGAATGGCAAAGTCGCACGTCAAGCGGTCATGGACGGCACGGGTGCGACGGGGACGGTCGGCGCGGGTGCAGGCGCGGCGCGGCGTGCGTACGTGCGCAGCGTGCGGGTGCAAGCGCTAGCCGCGAGCGGCGAACTTGGCGACGAGCTTCTCCAGAAGGTCAACGGTGACCTCAAGGCTTGGCACGGGGACAAACTCACGTACGGAGTGGGCGTTATATCCGCCGGTAGCAATGTTGGGGCATGGCAGGCCACGGAAGGTGAGCTGAGCGCCATCGGTGCCGCCACGAGCAGCAACAGGCATAGGCTCAATGCCAACCTCACGATTTGCCTCAAGCGCATAATCAATCAGGAACTCGTAGCCGTCGAACTTCTCGGCCATATTGCGATACTCCTGGTGAATCTCAACACGGACGGTATTCTCGCCATAGCGCTTGTTCAAGAACGCGGCGATATCCTGCAAGACCTGCTGGCGGTTGGCAAAGATCTGGGCGTCGTGGTCGCGGACGATGTAGCTGAGCTTGACCTCGGACGCGGAACCCTCGATGGCGATTGGGTGGTAGAAGCCCTCGTAGCCCTCGGTGTGCTCAGGACGCTCGAAGGCGGGGACCATCTGCTGGAACTCGGATGCCACGGTAATTGCGTTGATCATGACGTCCTTGGCGCTGCCGGGGTGAACCATGACACCCTTGAAGTAGACGTCAGCGTGGGCGGCGTTGAAGCACTCGTAGTTGAACTCGCCGAGGGCCTCGCCGTCGACGGTGTAGCCGTAAGCTGCGCCGAGTTTGTCCAGGTCAAGCAGGCTTGCACCGTGACCGATCTCCTCGTCAGGGACAAACGCAATCTTGAGCGTAGGGTGTGCAAGCTCGGGGTTGTCGCCCAGGCGCTTGAGCAGCGCACAAATCTCAGCCACACCGGCCTTATCGTCAGCGGAAAGCAGCGTGGAACCGTCGGAGCAGATGATGTCCATGCCCACAAAATCCTTGAGGTCAGGGACCTGCTCCTGGGTGGTTGCGATGGTCTTGCCGTTAACGACGCCGGCAACCAGGTCACCGCCCTCGTAGTGGACGACGTGCGGCTTGATGCCCGAGGCAGGCGCGTCGATGACGGAGTCCAGGTGCGAGCAAAGCATCAGCGCGGGAGCCAACTCGGCGCCCTTGGATGCGGCGAAGGTGCCGGTTACGTAGGCATGCTCGTCGACAGTGACGTCGGTGCAGCCCAGCGCCTTGAGCTCTTCGCCCAGGTAGCGAGCCATCTCGTGCTGAGCAGGCGTGGAAGGGGTGACGGTGTCGTTGTCGGGGTTGGACTGGGAGTCAACCTGCACGTAGCGCATGAAGCGCTCGGCGACATCGGGGAGCTGGTTAGTAGCGGTTTCAGACATAGGTATCCTCTCTTGTTCGGGCAAGGTCGGCGCGGCGGGCGATGCGAGTCGCGGCGCGGGTGCGGGCGGTGCGGGTGCGTAGGCGCGAGCGTTAAACAGCCTTGCTGTGTGCGTTGGATGTTGTATGCATTTACTGTACCGCAACTCAAAAAGAATTAAACCTACCTGCACGAACTTTGCGCGCACATGCCATAATAATTGCAAGAAATGCGAAAGACGGAGCGCTATGACAAACGACTTTTGGACGCCACAATTTCATCTCTTCCCACCTCAGGGTTGGATGAATGACCCAAACGGACTTTGTCAGTTTAAGTCCGTCTACCACGCGTTTTACCAGTACACTCCCGAGTGGCCTGCCAACGAGCTCCGCTTTTGGGGACATGCTGTGAGCGAGGATTTGCTGTCTTGGGAGACGCTCCCTATTGCGATTTCTCCAGATGCAGCTTGCGATAAAGACGGTGTGTTTTCGGGTTCGGCCTGGATTGAGACGCGCAACACGGCCGGCGGCAGTGCAGCGACCGGCGACTGCGGTCACGGCGACAATGCGGCGGCCGACAACGGCAACGGTGCGGCGGCCGGCGAGGTCATGCGGCTCTTCTACACCGGAAACGTTATGGACGAAACACACCCAGAAGCCGACGGCATTGACGTCGGTCGAGAGGCCTATGAGGTCATGGTGACCTCCGAAGATGGACTGAGTTTCTCGCCAAAGCGCGTTGTTTTGAAGCCGGCCAACTACCCCGATACCTGCACAAACCACGTGCGCGACCCGAAGGTTTGGGAGCAAGACGGGTCTCTCCGCATGCTGCTAGGCGCTCGCGAGAAGGACACTTCGGCTGGTCCCGCGAAATCCGCAGATGAACGCTGCGATTCGGGAGCGGCGTTGATTTACGACTCCAGTGATTGTGGCAAGTCGTGGACGCTCCACTCGGTTATACGCGGGGCTAACGACCTGGGTCATCGTGAGGCGTTTGGCTACATGTGGGAATGCCCTTTTTTGGTGCAGCTAGATGGCCAGGAGTTTCTATCTATGTGTCCGCAGGGGCTAAGAGAAGGCGCTGGTACGGAGCCAAGCGCTGGTACGGAGCCAAGTGCTGGTACGGAGTCAAGCATCGGTGCGTCCAAGGGGTCGCGCTTAAACGATTCAGCTAACTTGCAAGAAAGTGCTTCAGGCGAGCCTCTCGACAAGTGGCAAAACATCTGGCAGTCGGGCTATTTTCCGCTTCCAGAGGGTCAAAAGCTCATCAATTTTGAAACTGTTTCCACCGATAGCTTTGTGCTCTGGGATCATGGTTTTGACTTCTACGCACCTCAAACGTTCGTCGACGATTCTGGCCGAACCATTCTGATTGGATGGATGGGCATCATCGATCCGACTTACCATAGTTATCCTGAAGGCATTGGATTCTGCCACAACCTTACTCTGCCGCGAGAACTTTCGCTGTCTGGTGATGGCGTTATCCTGCAGCGTCCTGTTAAAAAGCTTGATGCTAAGCGACGCGAATGTGTGAAATTTGTCGCCGACACTGTCGTCAAAATAGATCGACTATCTGCAGATATTGAGATTACGGACATATCCGGAGACGGAACTCTTACTC
>JABZHU010000028.1:0-13205 GCA_015258705.1 Atopobium sp.
TCTCAACCAGCTCTTCAAGAGAGGTATCTGCCATGCGGCTACCAAGTGTTTCAAGAAGCATAGGAAGGTTTGTACCGGTAACAACTTCTACGTTTGAATAATTCTGAGCAATAATCATTGCCTGATTAAAAGGTGTTCCGCCAAGCAGATCGCAGAAAACTAGCACACCGTCAGTAGTGTCAAGAAGATCGGAAATTGTTGCAGAAAGAGTTTCTGGGTATGTTGCAGCGCCGGCTTCAATAAAAGGAACGGGAACAAAAGCTTCTTGCTCACCAGCAATCATCTTTAAAGCATCAGCAAGTCCGTTTGCAAAAGTTCCATGACCAGTTAAAACGCAACCTACCATGTCAAACTCCTTTCGAAGAGTTGGAAACTATCTGGGGAGCTACACGGAAAACTTAGGGGTGTTGAAGCTTCCCTCTAAGTGGTAGATACCAGATAACAACCTAATATAAGTATAGTCTAGTGAGCACCTTGTGATGTGTACGTTAACAATCGGCGGCTTAACGGTACTATTTTTACCGTAAACGGTATGCACGTTATTATTTTCGCAGGTAGATATATGGATAAATTGTGATGATGCACAAAAATTTTAGAACTATCCCTGAAAAATGAGAAGTTCTTATAACGTGCCTTTATACGTAATAAATGTAGTAAACAACCCTAAAATCCTGCTCAAATATGACGAAAAAATAAAATTGGTATTAAGAAATTATGTACTGGTATCTTTTTTTATAACATCTAAAGAAAAGTTTCTTGATGGCGCTTTGGTTAAATAGATTTAATCCAATTTCATTTGCAGTGGCGCTGTTCCATAGTGTTTCTCGCCCCTGCTTTCCTCTGAGCACTTTGTGTGCACTGTCTTTTAGACGAGGTGATATGCGTGATTGTTACCGTAACACTCAATGCATCCATTGATAAGGCGTACTACTTGGACTCTCCTGTTGTAGATGGAACGGTACACAGAGTCTCGGTAGTAGATAACAGCGCGGGCGGCAAGGGTCTTAACGCCTCACGAGCCATTACCACCCTTAACTACCCCGTTTGTGCCACAGGATTTGTAGGCGGTAATAACGGAAGATACCTTGTTGAGCTGGCTCATAAAGATGGTATTACCAGCGATTTTATTTATACTGAGCAAGAAACCCGCTCATGCATTAATATCCTGGAGCCAAACGGGCAATCAACTGAATTCTTAGAGCCTGGACAGCCTGTACTTCCTGAAGAATTCCTTGCCTTCAAGGCAAAACTTGTGCAGCTTACCAAAGAAGCCGAAGTTGTTACCTTTAATGGCAGTATTCCCAAGGGCATTTCTGCCGAAAATTACAAAGAACTTATTGAAGAGACCATGGCTGCGGGCGTGCCTTGCATTGTTGACGCATCCGGTGCACTGCTCACCTCCTGTATTGATGCTCTTCCTACCATGATCAAGCCAAATACCGATGAAATCGGTCAACTTCTAGGAAGAGAAATAACTACAGAAGACGAGGTCATTGAGGCAGCTCAAGAGCTGCACAAACGCGGCATTAAAATTGTAGTTGTCTCGCTTGGTGCAAAAGGTGCGCTCATGGTTTCTGATGAAGGAACCTTTAGAGCAAATCCTCCAAAAATTGAAGCTATCAATCCTGTTGGTGCAGGAGATACCCTTGTTGGCTCATTTGCTGTTGCACTTGCTCAGAAAAAGCCAACTTCAGAGTGTCTTACCTTTGCGCTGTCATGCGCTACTGCAAGTTGCCTATCTGCGGGCACTGGTCGCTTTGATCAGGATATTGCAACTAAGATTCATAAGCAGGTCGCAATCAAGAAGATTGCTAAGTAAGTCACCGCAAGACGAGTTTTTCGCCAAAGGTTACAAAGACAAAACGATTTCTAGAAAAAGTTGCATAACAGAGTAAGAGAAACGTTACAATTTTTTCAGTCAATCAAAGAGCCCTTTGGGGCGAAAGGAGCAATAGATGTTCGTTACTACTAAGCAGATGCTTCTTGACGCACAGGCTGGCCATTATGCTGTTGGCGCCTTTAACGTTGAGAACCTTGAGTTTGTAATGGCTGTTGTTAGGGCAGCAGAAGAGCGCCGCTCCCCTGTTATTCTTCAGACCACTCCTGGCACCATCAAGTACGCAAGCCTTGATTACTTTGCTGCCATGGTTCGTTGTGCTGCTGAAGAGGCAACTGTTCCTGTTGCTCTTCACCTAGATCACGGTGACGGCTTTGACCGCTGCATCCAGGCAGCTCGTGCCGGTTACACCTCCGTCATGATTGACGGCTCTCACGTTCCATTTGAGGACAATATTGCACTTACCGCATCCGTAACCAAGTTTGCTGGCCCTATCAACCTTCCTGTTGAGGCAGAGCTTGGCAAAGTTGGCGGCAAAGAGGACGACGGCCCAGCTGTTGAGGGCGAGAACCCCTACACTGATCCAGACCAGGCTGAGGAGTTTGTCGCTCGCACTAACTGCACTTCTCTCGCAGTTGGCGTTGGTACCGCTCACGGCGTCTACCATGGCACACCTCACATTGAGCAGGGCGTCCTCAAGGCAATCCGCCAGCGTCTTGATATTCCTCTGGTTCTTCACGGTACTTCTGGCGTTCCAGATGACCAGGTAGCAGAGGCAATCCAGAACGGCATTTGCAAGGTTAACTACGCAACCGAACTTCGCCAGGTCTTCACTGCAGCCTTCATGAAGTATATGTCCGAGAACCCTGGCAACTTTGATCCAAAGAAGCCTTCCGTTCCTGGTATGGAAGCAATCACTCAGATTGTTGCAAGCCACATGGATAACCTGGGCTCTTCCCACAAGGCTTAAGCTTAAAGGCATAGCCGTCGCACGTATCCTGCTTTTGGAGATAAAAACAAGGCGAGAAGATCGATTGATCTTCTCGCCTTTGTGTTAAAAGCAAAGCGTTGTTGAAAATGCAAGCCTTAGCAAATCTTGCAAATCCAATCTGCCTCTGGAGCCTCAATCTCGCCAGACTGAATGCTGGTCAGCGTGTTGCGGAGCTTAGACATAACTGGTCCAACAGCCTCCATACCAGCGCCAAAGACAATTTCTTTCTGGCCGTCAACAACTTTACCAACAGGAGAAATAACAGCAGCAGTACCGCACATACCGCACTCAACAAACTGGTCAAGCTCGTCAAAGCGGACAGGACGCTCAACAACCTTCATGCCCAGCAGATCTTTAGCAACAGTTGCCAGAGAACGGCGGGTAATAGAAGGCAAAATGGAATCTGTGTAAGACTGTGGAATTACCAGGGTTCCCTCTTTATCAACAAAGAGGAAGTTTGCGCCACTGGACTCCTCAACATAGGTACGAGAGCCAGAGTCAAGATACATACTGTCTGCAAAGCCCTGCTCATGTGCCCAGGTAGTTGGATACAGAGACATAGCGTAGTTGAGGCCGGCCTTGATGTTACCGGTTCCGTGTGGAGCAGCACGGTCATAAGGAGAAACGGTCAGTGCAACAGGAGCAACGCCGTTGGAGTAATAAGCTCCAACTGGAGTGACCATAATACGGAACTCATAGGTAGGAGATGGCTTAACACCAACAGTATTTCCGGTACCAATCATAAATGGACGAACATACAGCGTAGCGCCCGTACCAAATGGTGGAACCCATGCTGCGTTTGCAGAAACAACCTCTTTAACAGCAGCGACAAATCTATCCTCAGGAAATGGTGGCATGACAAGACGGGATGCAGAGTCAACCATGCGCTGAGCATTGAGATTAGGACGGAAGCAGACAATATCGCCAGAAACTGTGGTGTAAGCTTTTAAACCCTCAAAAACTTCCTGGCAATAATGGAAGATGTTTGCGCACTCAGACAGTGTAATGCTGTGATCGGTGGTAAGTCCGCCCTCATCCCAAGCACCGTCTTTGTAGTGGGCAACGTAGCTGTAGTCACACTGCGTATATGCGAAGCCAAGCGCTGTCCAATCGATGTCTTTCTTCTCCACTGAGTTTGCCATGGCTTTCCTTTCTCCGTGGGTTTTAAAGAATGAACTTCATCATAAACATGCGGATATGAATACCTAGTCCTATTAAATAGTTTGTAACCGAATAGATATTTTGCGGTATAACGTACATGAGCTGAAGGGAGCAAAAATGAATATCAAACTTAAGAGGACTTACGATGCGCCAGAAGCTGACGATGGGTATCGCGTGCTGGTAGATAGACTGTGGCCTCGTGGTATCAAAAAAGAGAACCTACACGCTGATGAATGGACTAAAACCATTGCTCCTACTACTGAGTGCAGAAAAGCATTCAACCACGATCCAGAGCGCTTTGATAGCTTTGTATCTACCTATACAGCTGAACTTGACAGCAATCCTGACGCAGACGCCTTTGTTGAACAGCTTAAAAAGCTTGATCAATCTACCGTGACACTGCTTTTCTCGGATAAAGACACTACGTACAACAACGCAGTAGTGCTCAAAAAGTGGCTTGAGACTAAGCTTAAGTAATACGCTTACCCAGCCACGCTTACATATCTTGCGAGAAGAACTCCTGGTAGAACTTCAATTCTTCAGGAGTATCTATGCTTGATGAGAATAAAATATCAGGCTCTACGGCGCTAGTGTTCTTGTCTGCAGTGACATCTGCAGAAGCAAGCAAGTTTGCCTGTCCAAGCAAACGCTTAAGCTGATGAGCGGCGCCTGCCCCACCGTCAAAAAATTCTACGTCTCCTAAAACAGAGCTAATTTGCTTCTTGATAAAGGGGTAATGGGTACACCCAAGAACCACAGCATCTACCTGGCCAGCATAATTTCCCAAAAGCTCGGCCAATCGTTTATGCATCTGTTCTGAATCAGCCTGACCAGATTCAATAAGCTCCACCAGGCCTTCTCCTGGAATAGAGATAACCTTTGCAGAAGGATGCAGGCGCGACTCAAGATTGTGGTACTTCTGCAAAGAGAGCGTTGCTTTTGTAGCCAGAACAACCACTGTTCCATGGGGATATGCAGTTACTGCAGGCTTAAGAGCTGGCTCAACACCCACAATAGGTACATGAGGATAGGTTGCCCTCAGCTCGTCTGCAGCAGCAGCTGTAGCAGTATTGCAAGCTATAACCAGCGCTTTAGCACCCTCATCGATAAACTTTTTAGCAATAGCCGCAGAACGCTGGGCAATCTGTGCTTTTGGTTTAGTGCCATAAGGAGCAAATGCAGAATCGCCAAAATAATGAAATTCCTCGTGAGGCATTTGAGCAACAAGGTGTTTAAGCACACTCATGCCACCAACGCCCGAGTCAAATACACCAATAAAATTATGAGGAGCTAAGCGAGCTTCCATTACAAACCTTTCAAACTGAATGTAAAGTATTTTATACCTTTATCATTGAAAGGTTGATTTGCGTCACTCTTGGGTAGAATGCCAAAGATATGTTTTTAACGATTGGAGTTTCATGAGCAACGAAGGTAAAAAGGTAAAGGTCCACTACGTAGGCACTCTTGATGACGGAACTAAGTTTGACTCCTCCCGCGATCGCAACGAGCCACTGGCATTTACCTGCATGGCTGGTCAGATGATCCCTGGTTTTGATGAGGCTGTCAAAAATATGACCGTTGGCCAGATTGTTGACGTCCACATTCCAGCAGCAGAGGCATATGGTGAGCGTCATGAGGAGGCAGTACAGCCTGTTCCCGTAGCTCAGCTTCCAGGCTCTGAGAATCTTGTTGCAGGTCAGCAGGTTACTCTGGGCACCCCTGAGGGATACCCTGTTATGGCAACCGTTGTCTCTAACGACGGCACCACTATCGTCTTTGACACCAACCATCCAATGGCTGGTAAAGACCTTAACTTCAACATTGAGCTTCTTGAGGTTGAAGAGTAATCCACTCCCCCTTTATAGGGAGAGAAGGGCGTAGGTGCTTCTGGCATCTGCGCCCTTCCTTTTTGCGTCAAAGAGACATCAAAAAGAGCTTGGTTGCATGCAACCAAGCTCTTTTACATAACAAGTTATGAGGGACCAATGCCTTAGCTTAGAACAACGCCGCCAAGCCAGCCCCACCTTGGAGTACTCAAAGCACCAAGCTGAGAAATCCAAGAGCTCAAGCTTTGGCTTCTTACAATACCAGAGAGGCAGTGCCTGACCATACCGCCGCCAATGTAGATGCCAACGTGGCCATAAATCAAAGCTGCAGCAGAGCCACCAAGGGTTGGAACAGCAATAATCATGCCAGGCTCAATAGCGCTCTGGTCAGTAGAGTAGCACCAGGAGTAGTACATATCACAGGCGTTGCCATAGAAGGTACCAACACCAGCGTTAGAAAAGACGTTAGAAACCCAAGCAGCGCAGAAGCCAGCACCGGTAGATCCGGTATAGCCTGCAGCATTAACAACTGCAGCAGCAGAACCAGAACCAGCAGAAGAGGTTCCTCCTCCGCCACCGCCACCATAGTAGCTACTACCGCCATCGCTGTTGCTTGATGCAGCAGCACGTTGAGCAGCAACACGCTCTGCCTCCTGCTGAGCAGCAAGAAGTTCAGAATCACGCTGGGCAATAAGCTCTTTGACATTGTCATCAAGATTTGCAACAACGTTTGCTGCGTCTGCCTGACGAGCAGAAATGTCATTAAGCTGAGACTCCTGAGAAGCACGGAGATTCTCAAGCTCAGCCTTCTTATTCTCTAGCTCGGTCTTCTCGGACTGAAGAGCAGCCTTATCAGACTCAAGAGCGGCCTTCAGGTTCTTAACTTCCTCAATCATCTTCTGATCGGACTCAGAAATCTTGTCGAGGTAGTAAATGTTAGAAGTGAGCTCCTCAAAGCTTGCAGAAGAAAGAATCATCTCCAAAGCACCAGCTGGACCAGCCTTGTAGTTGCTGGACATACGAGCGCCAAGTTCTTTTCTCTTCTCGGCAATCTGAGTTTCCTTTTCAGAAATCTCTTTCTGCTTAGCATCAATCTGATTCTGCTTATCTGCAATCTGATCAGAAATAGCGCCAATCTGAGAGTTAGTGTCATTGAGGCTTGCCTGCATGTTGGAGACTTCATTAGAAATCTCATCGAGCAGCTTCTGAGCAGCATCGTAATCGCTACGAGCAGCATCAATCTGAGCCTGGGTAACACCAAAAGCAGGACGGGTGTTAATCAGAGATGCAGTAACGGCAGCAGCAGCAATGCCCATGCCGGCAAAAATCTTAAGAGCATCACGACGATTGAAAAGAGCAGCGCTCTGCTCCTCAATGGTTGTGCTTTGCTGTTTCTTTAAACTCATAAGGGTCTCCTAGAACGTTTAGTAGTACGGTGTGACCTTTGAGAGACTATTCTACCCGAGATACACGATGATATTCAAAAAGATACGTAATTTACAAACTCCCCGAAACGAATTTTGGGGAGTTTTGGCTCTAAATTGTGAGGTCAGAGATAGGATTTAGCGGTTTTCAATATGTGCAACATTTTTTATTGATATGGTAATCCTACCGTCAGACTCGTGAGAAAATTCTAGGTAACCTGGACGATCCGTTAGGTTTGAAGGGAATGAAATCTCAATTCCTGTATCGGTGCGAATCTTATGATTCTTTGCAATTCTGTTAGCAACACCGCGTTTAACAGGAACTTCTTCAGGGAGCTCTCTACTTGCCACCTGAGCCTCGTACTTTTCCTGAATCTCAGGACGCTCCTCAAAGATACGCTTACCAACCTTAATAGGATCTACCACCTCTTCTACCTCTGCTGCTTCTGCAACAGCAGCCTTAGCACGAGACACCTCAACGGCAGGCTCAAGACCATACTCTTCTGCCAAGTCTTGAACAATAACAGTTACCTCGCCAATAACTTCATGACTGGAAGCCTCCGATGAGCACTCAAGGAAGAGTTCTGGGATGATGAACTTTCCTTCTCCCGCTACAGAGCGATCATGATCATGAAAATCAATAGCACCAGTATCCAGATCAATGACTGCATACGAATCAACTTTTTGCGTAGGAGAAGGCAGTGTTGCATCTTGGCGCAAAATCTCGTTCGCTGAGCCGTTAACATCGTGGATAAAGGCCTGCTTGCGTGGGAGAAGCACAATAGCAAAGAGACGTCTTCCCTCACCCTCAAATGCCTCAGCCTGAGCATCCTCATCATCTGCAGCAGCACTAGCAAGCGCCTGACCTGCATCAGTATCAATGTAGTCCGCTACAAGAAGATCGCACTGCTCGACATCATCTGCACGACGAAGCTCTTCCCAGAACCACTGAGCAATCTGGTGAGAAAACTCTACAAACTCAACGTCTCCGTGAGCATACTCCTGAAGACCACCCGCAAAATTGCTGGTAGGAGCAAACTCTCCGTGCCTGGACTCTGGGTTTGCCGTAATCTTGCGCAGTCTACGCTGAACGTATGACTTTGTCTGACGGTCCTCTAAATCCAAAGTAGATTGAGAGAAGTATTTAGTTCCCGTCTCAAAATCAAAGACGTGAAGAATTGCCTTAGTTACTCTAAGCATGTAAAACCTCGTTTATTGCAGATGCTTTGCTGGCGAGAAACCCTAGTGCTTGACGCACATCAGAGGATCACCAATCTTAACCAGTGGACGACCACCAATCAGTGTTCCGGACTCACCAATAAGATCAATGCGCTCATACTGATCTGCATTAACAACGGTAACAACTACCACGTTCTCATATCCTGCTTCTTCAATAGCAGCGGCATCAAATGAAATCAGTGGAGTACCGGCCTTGACCTCATCGTTAGCGTGAACGTAACGGGTAAAACCCTTACCGTTCATCTCGATGGTGCCAACACCAATGTGAATCAAAATCTCAATACCAGTGTCTGTGGTAAGGCCAATTGAGTGATTGGTTACGTTAGTTGCGGTAACGCGAGCATTGCAAGGAGCATAAACGCAATCAAGACCAACGGGCAAAATGCCATAGCCCTGACCAAAGAGACCGCTTGAGATTACCTCATCGTGAACCTCTTGTACGCTTACCAGGACACCAGAAACTGGCGCATAGATAGTGTCTTCCCTGGTAGCAAATGTAGCCTTCTGAGGCTGCTCTGTTCCGTTAGAAGGAACAAACACATTTTTAACCTTTGACCAAAGACCCATAATGCCTCCTTGAGTATGTGCTCTGCACAGATACCATCTGACATAACGTTTCTATTTTACCTAAGCGAGAAGGACGAATGCTCCACAGAGGAACATCCGTCCTTCTTTCACGAATTTACAACACGGCGACGCAACTTACTGCATTCTCTTGGCACCTCTAAAGATGATCGAACGTGCAGCAAAAAAGGTAACCAGGAAGTATCCGCCATACAAAGCAGCTACTACTGCAACCACTCCACCAATGCTGCTAGCTACATCAAAGTTGCCAATCGACTTAATGACAGAAACCATAATGGACATCGCACAAGTAGCGTGCGCAGCTGCCATAAGCAGTGGGAACAGGAAGTACACACCAATCTGAACAAAGAGTGCGCGACTTGCAAGGCCCTTCTCGGCACCAAGTTCTGCAAGAACTTGATACGCACGAGCGTTGTCCGATGCCTCGGAGAGCTGCTGAAGTGCCAGAATAGCGGCGCACGCAATGAAGAGTACCAGGCCAATGTACAGCGCCAGATACGTCACAATACCAGAGAATCCAGCAGTCGATTGAATGTACTCGGAAGCGGTGACCACAAGCATTAAAGAATAAGGATCGGAATCGCTACCAGTTACGGCGCCATCACCAAAGTACTGCTTAATTTGACCCTGGAACTGCGTTTCAGAAGCATCGCCTGGGGTTTGATAGTTGCCTAAGATATATGAGTTGGTCAAAACAACGCTTGAAGGGAAGCTTTGATCAGCAACAACCACAATTCCAAATGCTGGCATAAGTGCAGGTCCACCTTGTGTTTGGGCAATATCAAGCGTTCCACCAACAGCATGAAGTTTGTGACCCTCAATGGTGAGTTCAGGATTATTAGCAAGAGAATCCTGCCAGTATTTTGTGAGATTAGTATCAAGCGTCCAAACCATATAGCCGTCAGTACCAAAGTCAACAGGCTCAAGACCAGATGCAACACGCAGTTTGTTGTACTGAGAAGCTCGCATCAGAGTTACGTTTTTCTGCGCAGGATCTTCCTGGCCACTATAGCCGGTAAAGTAATCACTAAAGCGCTTACCTGTTACAGCGTCAATAGAACTATACGTAAAACTAGGCGTTGTTGGATCACTTTGAGCAAAGTATGTATCTACCTGGAAGGCATTTTTGATAGTTTTATCCCACTCTGGATCTAGCTTCTGCACTACAGAGAGATAGTCATATGAATCCGCTGGACCAGGGGTATAACTGCGCTCTGAGCCTGGATTGATCGATACAGAAACATCGTACGTTTTAAGCTTGGAGAAACTGACGTTCAAAGAGTCAACAAGCGAGAAACCCGTACCAAGTCCACAGACTGCCACAAAGAGCATGGCGCAGACTAGAGAGATAGAAACCCAAGCAGTATTTACGCGGGCATTAAACTGGCGCAGGATAAATGAGTGAAGACCCTTGTAGTAGAAGCCCTTCTGCATCTGCATGAATCTGAGCAAAAAACCAGAGATTGAGAAGAAAAAGAGTGCTGTGCCCACAGATACCAAAGCAGTAGCCATGGCAAACTCGTCATCTATCTGTTTTAAACCATTGTGCTGAAGCAGGATATAGGAATAAGCAATGATTCCAAGAGAGGCCAAGAAGAGCAGTACTGAAACGGTAAGGTTTCTTACCTTGACGGTCTGAGTTACTTTGTCTGCGTTAAGAAGGTCAATAAGCTTATAGCGGGACACCGTGGTGACGTTAAAAATCAGCGCAACCACAAACATGACCACAAAGTAAATAACCGTTTGAATCAACGCAGCTTGCGAGAAGACAAATTTGAATGAATCAAGAGTCGTATTGAACATGTGGGCCGTTGCAAACATCATAAATTGAGAGATAAAAATACCTGCAACAAGTCCAACTACCAGAGCGAGAAAACCAACAAACAGTGTCTCAATACTCATAATCTTAGAGACATTTCTCTTGGTCATGCCCAGTATCTGATACATGCCAAATTCTTTTTTCCTACGACGAATCAGATATTGATTAGCGTAGACAACAAGAAATCCCATAATTACAGCAAGAAAAACGCTTACTCCAGAGATGGTGTTACTTAAGAGCTGAACAATGCGTCTCTGGTCTTCAGAAAGATTCAACACCATGGATTGCTGAGTAATTGAATTGAAGGAATAAAAGAGTGCAACGCCTACTGCCAATGTCAGAAAGTAAATGCT
Organism: Atopobium sp.; assembly: GCA_015258705.1. Taxonomy (GTDB): domain Bacteria; phylum Actinomycetota; class Coriobacteriia; order Coriobacteriales; family Atopobiaceae; genus Lancefieldella. Next base: position 11,236 of record JABZHU010000028.1, read on the forward strand.
GAAATCGCGCAGTGATTTCTTGACGTTACCAAGCGCGATTTTACTGTACATCAGCACCCTCCCCTCCCAGGAATGAAACAACATCCATGATCTGGTCAAAGAACTGCTTACGGGGTTTCTCGCCACGAACTATCTCGTTAAAGATGCGACCATCTTTAATGAAAATAACGCGATGAGCGTAAGAAGCTGCATATGAATCGTGAGTGACCATAGCAATAGTTGCGCCATTACGATTGAGGTTCTCAAGGCTTTCAAGCAGCGTGCGGGCGTTCTTTGAATCAAGCGCGCCGGTTGGCTCGTCTGCAAGGACAAGCGAAGGGTTAGTAACAATTGCTCGAGCAGCAGCAACGCGCTGACGCTGACCACCGGACATCTCGTAAGGGAACTTGTCCAGCACCTCAGTAATCTGAAGCAGCTTGGCAACGTTTTCTACGCGCTCCAAAACTTCCTGAGCGCGGACGTGACCAATGGTTAGTGAGAGCGCGATATTCTCGCGAGCAGTAAGGCTATCAAGCAAGTTGGCGTCCTGGAAAATAAAGCCCAAGCGGTCACGTCTAAAGGCAGAAAGCTCTGCACCGCGCAGTCTGGAAAGCTCTTGGTCATCAATAAAGATGTGACCTGCAGATGCTTGGTCAATGGTAGAGATGCAGTTCAAAAGCGTGGTTTTACCAGAACCGGAAGGACCCATGATGGCAATGAACTCACCGCGAGCTACAGAAAGATTAATGCCGTCCAGTGCCTTTGTGATATTTCCGCGAGTTCCATAGTACTTCTCGAGGTTTTGGCAAACCAAAACGGTGTGTGGGGTAAGTGCTGAAGATTGTCCAGCCACAACAGTTGGCTGAGTTGGAGTTACTTGAGTAGCTGCCATGTTGCGTCCTTTCATTGGGAGCGAGTAAATCTTGAGATATATACTCCGTCACTACCGTTTACGTTGCCATCGATTGACCTTACGGAAACCTTACGCTTTTCTCACTTTGATGTGTCAAAATATCACTATCAAGCATACGGGAGGGGCATGCTATGAAGTTGGTAATTAAAAGATTTGGGCAGCTTACCGCTAAAGAGTTATATCAAATTCTTTCTCTAAGAGCAGAAACGTTTATTGTTGACCAGCAGATTATGTACAACGATCTTGATAACGTTGATCAAGTTTCTACCCATGTCTTTTATCAGGATACTGACTCGGTGGCTGCATATTTGCGCATCATTGATGCAGGACAGTCATACAACTCCCCTCTTATTGGCCGCGTATGTGTCAGTAACAAAGGTGCTGGTATTGGCTCAAAGCTGCTGCACGATACCCTTGATTACCTGGCACAAGAAAGTAGTGCTTCCAAGGTGTTAGTTGAGTCGCAACTCAAAGCCCAGCCCTTCTACGAGCGCGCTGGATTTACGCAGGCATCTTCTAAGGTACTTGATCACTTTGGCGTCCTTCACCATGTGCTCTCTTTTGACCTTGATGCATATCGTCAGGCGAGAAATACGGTCAGTATTGATGATGCTACTGTGTCTATTCAACCTCTTGAAGCAACCGATTTGCGCACACTGCAGAAGCTTAGCGTAGAGACGTTTGTAGATACCTTTATTGACTCAAACACAGCAGATGATTTGGCAAGCTGCATTGACTCGCTCTACAACACAGAAAAGCTTGCCCGTGAGCTTGCTGCTAAACACTCATATTTCTATTTTATTGAGCTAGAAGGTCAAGTAGCTGGTTACCTGAAGCTCAATACGCGTTATGAGCAAACCGAGGGTCAGCGCGATGACTCACTTGAAATTGAACGCCTGTATATCCTTCCACGTTTCAAAGGCCTACACCTTGGATCAAAGCTTATGAAATTTGCCCTTGATTTAGCAAAAGAGAAGGGTAAGAAGCGCGTGTGGCTGGGTGTCTGGGAACACAATGAGTCTGCTAAGGCATTTTATTCACATTGGGGATTCAAGCGTTTTAGTCAGCATACCTTCCC
>JABZHU010000148.1:0-3063 GCA_015258705.1 Atopobium sp.
AAAAAATACTGGAACGGAAGATATTGTCTTTGTGAGTATCGTTGCTCCGGTGCCTGCTGATTATGATCCTGTTAATACTAATTAATATGAAAGCACTTTATAGTATTTTCTTATCTTGTGACAGAGAGCCTTCCTTTCTAGGTAGCTCAAGAGAGAAAAGTGGGCTTACACAGAAAGAAGTTTCTGCTAAAACTGGTATTCCACTCGGCACAATTAGGCGCTGGGAGCAAGGTCAAAATGATCCTGATTTAAGCTCTCTTATTCAGCTTGTTAAACTCTATGATGTTTCCTTAGATTCAATTTTTGAAATAGAAGTCGCTGGAGACAATAGTGTTAATTGCAATCGTAATTCTAAAATGATATCTGTTCCACTTTTAAGTGGGATTACTGCCAGCGCTCCTGTTGAGTCTATAAATTCTAGTGAGACTTACGATATTCCAATAGATATTTATGACAGGTTTCCTCAAGCTTTTTTATTAAAAGTAGAAGATAATTCTATGAATCGTGCATTGCCTAATGGTTGCTATGCACTCATTAACCCTTGCCAGGAAGCGCCTAAGCCTATGAAAGCGTATGCGGTGTGTGTGAATGGCTTTGATGCAACTATTAAGCGTGTGAGACCGCTATCAAATGGCTACGAGCTCATCCCAGACAGTATAGATCCTACTTTTAGACCTCAAATATTTGACTTCAACGAGATTGACACACAGCCCGTCTCCATTATTGGTGAGGTTGTGTGGTATTTAGTGCCTTTTGAATTTGAGATATAGGGGGAGCGGAAAGAGATGTCAGTTTTATATCATTATGGTAAATTTCCACCAGAAAATTTAGAGTGGAATGAGCTTGCTACGCCCCTTGCGCGCGCTTCAGACGCTCTTGCAAGATATGATAGCTTTCTCGGGATAATCCCTGATTCTGAAGTATTAATATCACCGCTTATGATTCAAGAGGCTGTTTCTTCATCAAGAATAGAGGGAACTCGCGCAACCGCTAATGATGTATTACGCTATGAGGCTGGAGATGATGAGTTTGACAGCTCCATGCAAGCTGATATTAACGAAATTATCAATTATCGTCTTGCAGTTATGAAAGCGAAAGATTTGTTAGGGACAGTTCCATTAAGCGGAAGGGTTCTTAAATCGGTTCATACAATATTGCTTAATGGTGTCAGAGGGCGTTTTAAGTCCCCTGGTATGTATCGTAAAGAACAAAATTGGATAGGCACAAGTGGAAGCGATGTTAATAATGCTAGATTTGTTCCAATTTCTCCAGATAAATTAGAAGATGCTATGGCTACATGGGAGAAATTTGTCAATGAGAGCGAAATGCACCCACTAATAAAAATTTCAATTGCTCACGCGGAATTTGAATCTATCCATCCATTTCTTGATGGTAATGGTCGTATGGGTCGAATTACAATTCCACTAATGCTGTATACAAATAAGATTATCTCTTATCCAAGTTTTTATCTAAGTGAGTTCTTTGAGCATAGGAACCAAGAGTATCAAGATCGTCTGTTGGCAGTTTCGAGAGATAACGACTGGACTGGATAGTGCAAGTTCTTTTTATGTGCTATTGAAACTCAAGCGATAATTAATAAAAAGAAAGCTAATAAAATATATGAGCTGAGAAAAGAAGTACTCGAAAAATTATTTAACACTACCAAGTCAGCCAATGTAACTAAAGTTGTTGACGCTTTATTTAGACAACCAATTTTTTCATCATCAGAGATAACGCATTCTGATGGGGTTAATGCACGAACTGGCAAACGTCTTATCAACGATTTAGCTGAACTTGGATATATAGATGAGATTGTGCCAGCCAGCGGTAGACGCCCTTCAATTTATTTTTTCCCAAGGCTTTCACATATAGTTAACTCTGATGAATCCGCATCTTAGTATGTCCAATAAAAGATTTTATTGGACATAAAGAATAGTTACTGTCCAATAAAAAATTTTGTTGGACACCGTTCAGCTATCGAAATTTAACGGATGAGAGGACCGTTATTGTAGAAAAATTCAAAGATTCTAGTAAGTTAGTTGTTCAATAAACGAAATAAAAAAGCCCTCTGCGTCTGAACTGCCTCCCATTTCTTGGACATAAGAAATGGGAGGCAGTTCAGGTTAGGAGTTACTAGTCAAGTTTTGCCTTATGTAATTAAAGGCAGCCATTTTCGGGATAACGTTTGAATTCGACATCTTTGAATTCAGCCTTTAGTTCGTCTGGGGCTGAGTCTTTTACGCCGTTTTCGTCAAAAAAGTGCTCCAAAACATAACTAAAATCATATTTATCAAACAATGACTTAAGAAACGGTCTATCAGGCAAATGTGTCATTATCAAATCTCCTTAAAGGCTAATTTGATCAAGAGTAAATTTATTTAACAAAGTAATTATATTCTGCAATGTCGACCAGCAAAAGTTATTTCCATACCTATTCTGTTCTCCTTTAGAAACTTGTATACTACTTGTCTTGTACCTAACGTATGCATGACTAATTTCTTACTCACTTCGGAGGACCTATGTCATTTGAGACAGGTGTTTTTCCGGTTTTAGTTTCTGAAGATGCGGCTACTGAGTTACTATCTCCCCAGGTCAGAGGAGGACTCAATTCGTCGTCCGCTACACCTCTTCATGTTCAGCTGTCTGATTTGATGCGCGTCAAAATTCTGTCAGAAGACTGGAAGGCGGGAACGTACATTCCGTCTGAGGCCGAATTTATGGCGCAGTATGGTGTCAGCCGAGGCACCATCAGAAAAGCCATTCAATCTCTGGTCAAAGAGGGTTTGCTGCTCACTCAAAAGGGTCGAGCAACACAGGTTATTTCTAACACCGTCCGACATGCGGCGGGAAATACCGTGCTTTCATTTGCGGCCGCGCTCAGAGATGGCGGCTTTGAGTATCGAACCGAGGTCCTATTTAAGCAGGTAGTTCCTGCAGATCAAGCCGTTGCCGAGCATCTGGAGATTCCCATTGGCTCTGACGTACTCTTTTTGCGTCGTGTTAGGAGTGTTTCTGATCGGCCTGTAGTGTGCCAGGAGTCATGGTCTAACCTGCTTGTTTGTC
>JABZHU010000029.1:0-13100 GCA_015258705.1 Atopobium sp.
CTTCTCCTCTGGATTCTCGTACATGGACCACATAATCTTACCTGCGTCCATAGCGGAACCGCCGCCGATTGCGATGATGCAGTCTGGCTCGAAGGAGCGAATGCGAGCTACGCCCTCAAGTGCGCACTGAAGAGTTGGATCTGGAGCAACATCCCAGAATGAAGAGTGAACAATACCCAGGGAATCCAGGGTTTCCTCGATGGTCTTGGTGAAGCCACTCTTGTAAAGGAACTGGTCTGTGACAATGAAGACGCGCTTCTTGTTATAGACCTCTTTGAGCTCACGGAGAGCAAGAGGCATGCAGCCCCTCTTGAAGTAGACCTTCTCAGGTACACGAAGCCAAAGCATATTCTCTTGCCTCTCTGCAACAGACTTGTAGTTAAGCAGGTGCTGTGGGCCAACGTTGCCGGAGACGGAGTTGCCGCCCCAGGTGCCGCAGCCAAGGGTTAGGGATGGAGCCATCTTGAAGTTGTAAATGTCTCCAATGCCGCCCTGAGAGGAAGGGGTATTGATCAGAATACGGCAGGTCTTCATTGCTGCCTGGTGCTTAGCAATCTTCTCTTTCTCGTTAATGTTGACGTAAAGAGAGCTGGTGTGACCATAGCCACCGTCAGCAACAAGGCGCTCTGCTTTAGCGATTGCCTCGTCAAAAGTCTTTGCACGATACATGCCAAGAACTGGAGAGAGTTTCTCGTGAGCCATCTCTTCCGAAGGCTCAACAGAGGTTACCTCACCAATAAGAATCTTGGTCTTCTCTGGAACCTCGACACCGGCAGTCTTAGCGATAAAGTGAGCAGACTTACCAACGATACCTGCGTTAACAGCGCCGTTAATAATGACAGTCTTGCGGACTGCATCGAGTTCCTTACCCTGGAGGAAGTAGCAACCGCGGTCAGCGAACTCCTTCTTGACCTGGTCATAAACGCTGTCAAGAACGGTAACAGACTGCTCGGAAGCGCAGATCATACCGTTATCGAAGGTCTTGGAGTGAATGATGGAGCTAACTGCAAGCTTGATGTCAGCGGTATCGTCGATGATAGCAGGAGTGTTACCAGGACCAACGCCCAGAGCAGGCTTACCGGAAGAGTAAGCTGCGTTAACCATACCTGGGCCACCGGTTGCCAGAATAATGTCAGCGTTGCTCATGACAGCTGCGGTCATATCAATGGTAGGAGCTGGTACCCAGTCGATAATACCCTTGGGGCAGCCGGCCTTCTCGGCAGCATCACGAACAATGCGAGCAGCAGCAATAGTGCACTCTTTTGCGCGTGGGTGTGGGGAAATAATAATGGCGTTTCTTGTCTTCAGAGCAAGAAGTGTCTTAAAGATTGCAGTAGAAGTTGGATTAGTAGTTGGAATAACTGCAGCTACAATACCCATTGGCTCGGCTACAACTCGATAACCTGCAGCTGGATCATCCTCTACAACACCACAAGTCTTCATGTCCTTGTACTTGTTGTAAATGTACTCTGCTGCGTAATGGTTCTTGATAACCTTGTCTTCCATTACACCCATGCCAGTTTCTTCAACTGCCATGCGAGCAAGAGGGATACGATTTTTCTCGGCCGCAAGAGCAGCTTCATAGAAAATCTTATCGACCTGCTCTTGAGTGAATGTTGCAAACTCTGCCTGTGCCTCGCGCATCTCTTCGAGACGCTTGAGCAAAGTATCAACATCCTCAATTTGAGTAGCCTTCTTTGCCATAAAATCCCCTTCTATTTAGGAACATTAGTTCAAATTATACCAAGGTATGCTAATCAAATGCTTACCGTTAACCGACTCTCTCAAAATTTATAATCTGCGTTCTGACGTCTTCATCAGTTGCTGTAAACCTATGCCATTCACCTGGCGATTCTTTCCACATGTAATCCACGTACGGACCAAATCCACCCACCAGCTGCGATGTTGCGCGAGCAAAGTTCGGGTCCATCTTGAGACCCGGATAGCGCACCGCCTCGACGCGCGGATGGCACGCCAGGTACGCGGCAATCACCTGCGCCGCGTCGCTCGCTGCGTGGCGAGAAAACCGTGCACTCGCCTGCTCTTCCGTTCCCGTGGCAGAAACTGTCACGTCCTCTGCAGGGCACGCTTTTGCTTCAACCGCCTCTGCGACCCACGGTATGCAGCACTTCCGCATGCACACGACAACATATCCCGGCATCCGAGCGTCCTCGGCTACTGCGATCTCTGCTCCCAGACGGCACGCGGGGCTGAACTCGGCTCCAATCGTACGCACGTCCGCCACAAGCAACTCCCCTGCTGCGGCTCTGCCTTTGATGTCGCACACCTCAACAGGCACGCCAGCAAGCGGCTCCACGACGGTTGCACCGCCCGAAACCAGTGTGGCGAGAAGTTCGTCTACATAGGAAACAGGGACAAGCCGCGCACGGCCTGCCCCTGTCATTTTTACGTATTCAGCTACAACGTCGGTTGCAGTTTGCGTCACATCGGTTTCGGTTTGCACGACAACGTCGGTTGCGGTTAACGTGACACCGTCGATTGCGCCGACACTCTTCGTGCCACCTGCGCCATCCTGCGCTGTGCCACCCATAACCTGCACTTTGTCTGAAACCCTATTAACCAACGCGCTCAGCATTCTCTTTGACAACCTGAGCAATAAACTCGTCAAGCTCTGCGACGTGAGTCTCGTTGGAACGGTCGCGAACAGAAATGTTTCCTGCCTCAACCTCCTGCTCACCAAGGATGAGCATATAAGGAACACGGTCAAGGGAGCGAGCCTCACGAATCTTATAGCCGATCTTCTCGTCACGGTCGTCCACCTTAACGCGAATACCAGCGGCAGCAAGCTTATCGGCAACCTCATGAGCATAAGGACGAGACTTCTCGGAGACAGGAAGAACCTTGACCTGGCATGGGCTCAACCAGACCGGGAACTTACCTTCGTAATTCTCGGTCAGAATACCAATGAAGCGCTCAAAAGAACCAAAGCCAGCGCGGTGAATCATGATTGGCTGCTTCTTGGTACCGTCGGAGTCAATGTACTCAAGCTGGAAATTGTGAGGCAGCTGGAAGTCAAGCTGGATGGTACCGCACTGCCAAGAGCGACCAAGGCAGTCGGTCAGATGGAAGTCAATCTTAGGACCGTAGAACGCACCGTCGCCCTCGTTGACAACGTACTCAATGCCCATAGACTCAAGTGCGTCACGCAGACCCTGCTCAGCGCGCTCCCAATCCTCGTCAGAACCCATAGAATCCTCTGGGCGTGTAGAAAGCTCAACGCGGTATGGGAAGCCAAACTGTGCATAGTAAGCGGTAATGAGGTGAGACGCATCTGTGACCTGCTCAGTAATCTGATCAGGGCGGATAAAGAGGTGTGCGTCGTCCTGAGTAAACTCACGAACACGGAACAGACCGTGCAGAGCGCCCTTCATTTCGTAACGGTGATCAAGACCAGCCTCAGCCAGCTTCATAGGAAGATCCCTATAAGAACGTGGCTTGGACTTATAAATTAAACAAGCACCAGGGCAGTTCATAGGCTTAATGGCAAAGTCCTCTTCATCTACCGTGGTGGTGTACATATTCTCTTTGTAGTGATCCCAGTGACCAGAAGTCTCCCAAAGGGAACGCGAGAGGATCAGTGGAGTCTGAACCTCCTGATAACCAAAGCGAGCCTGCATCTCATGCCAGTAATCGGTCAGAGCGTTGCGCAGAGCCATGCCGTTTGGAAGCCAGAATGGGGATCCTGGACCAAAGTCGGACATCATGAAGAGCTCCATCTCGCGGCCAATCTTCCTGTGGTCGCGCTTCTCGGCCTCTTCAATCATCTTGAGATACTGAGTAAGCTCATCTTTGGAACCAAACGCAACACCATAAATTCTGGTGAGCATCTTGTTGTTCTTATCGGCCTTCCAATAAGCGCCAGAGATGCTGGTCAGCTTAAAAGCCTTAACACCCTTGGTGTAGAGCATGTGAGGGCCAACGCACATGTCAACGTATTCACCCTGCTTGTAGAAGGTGATGTGTGCGTCAGGAGCAAGATCGCCAATGTGTTCAACCTTGTAAGACTCGTCGCGCTCCTTCATGTAGGCAATAGCCTCATCACGAGGAAGCTCAAACGTCTCAATCTTGAGGTTCTCTTTGACAATCTTCTTCATCTCAGCTTCGATAGCTGGGAAATCGTCCTCGTTAACCTTAGTGTCTCCAAGATCAACGTCATAGTAAAAACCATTTTCGGTTGCTGGACCATAGGCAAACTGTGCGTGTGGGTACAGACGCTTCAAAGCCTGAGCAAGCAGGTGAGCTGCATCGTGGCGAATAACCTCAAGCTCTTCAGCTGCATCGTTAATCTCGCCAACATGGCCGTCGTTATATAAAACCTTCATGTAAAACCCCTCAGAGGTAGCTACTCATAGAAACAGGCACGGCGCCCACTCTGCTCACGTGGGAGCTTAGGAGTAGACGCCTACATAGTCTCTGTTGAAAAACACCAGATTGCCATCATAAAGAACAAAACCAAACGTTATTGAATGCGAGTACGGCAGTAAGGGCAAACCTTCCAGTCTGCGTTCAGAGGACGATGGCATGTTGGGCAAACGTTTCTAACCTGCGTATTGCAGATTGGGCACACGATAAAATCGCGGTCAATTGGAGCGGAGCACTTAGGGCAAATGCCGTAGTGAGAAAGCTGGTGCTCACGAAGGGCAATATCAAGGTCCTGCTCCTCACGGTCAATGAGGTAGCTGCTTGGACGCAAAATAACGTATGCAAGCAAACCAACAACAGGAACAACAGAAATGACTGCCCACATCCACCAAGGCTCTGCGCCGCGGCGCTGAGCGTCACGAATAACGTAGATGATGGAAAGGATATAAAGCATTACGACGCAAATGACCATGAGGTAAATAACCATACGTACCTCAGGTGTAATAATCTGATCAAGAATTTCCTGCATCTGACAGCCCCTTCTGCTGGCTTTTTGTTCTCTCCTAAATCGTACGACAAACCGCCTCAAAATGGAGCGTAATGTCGCAGATAAATTTATTTTACCAAAGCATCACTAAAATGTGCAGCAACCTCGCCAGCAAGTGAAATTGTTCCACATGCTACAAAGCCCTTCTCGCGCAAGGCGTCCACTGCTTCGGGAACGCTTCTGTACACAGCAACCACGTTAGCGCCGCAGGCTTTGTACAGCTCAGCAAGCTCATCTGCATCCATGGCACGATCGTTATCTGTCTGTGTTACCGCGACCTCAGCGAACTCTTTGGCGAGAAGTTCTGCGATGCCCTTAACGTCTTTATCTGCAAAAACAGCAGTCAAAAGCATAGGACGGTTAGTAACTTCTGGCTCAATTGAGCGGATAGCGGTTAAGAATGTCTCGATTGACTGGGGGTTGTGAGCCGCGTCGATAAGGACTAAAGGCTTTGGCTGAAGCAACTGGAATCTACCTGGTGTAGGGCACCTGGTTGTGGAGAAAAACGCTTTCTCTGCATCAAGTGGACGGCCCAGAAAATCCTCGGCCAAGCAGGTTGCCAGAGCAATGTTTGCTGCCTGATAGCTTGGCTTAAGAGCGGCAAGATCTTCGTAGGTTGCACGCGGCGTCACAACCGTAAGCTCCAGCGGAAATCCTATGCTCTTGGGCTTTTTGGTAATGAAGAAATGAGCGTGAGGTAAATCTGGATGGTCAGACGATTGACCAGCAGAAACCTCTCCCTCAACGTCTTCTAGCTTGTCAGCCACAAGAAGAGTTGGGACAACGCCTGCAGAAGCTGCTTGGGACAAGAATACGTCTTGGACGCTCTGAGGAGTTGACGTTCCCACGCCAAGAACGCAGGTGCGACCAGGTTTGATGATGGCGGCTTTCTCGCCAGCAATAGCCTCAAGGGTATCGCCTAGGATACGCGTGTGGTCCAGGCCAACGCCCGTGATGGCAACGGAGGTGATGTTTTGCGCAGCGCTTGTTGCGTCCCACCTACCACCCATGCCACACTCAAGCACACAGGCGTCAATCTCTGCCTCGGCAAAGACCACTAGAGCTGCGACTGTAAGCAGGTCAAACTCGGTGATGTCATAAGGACGCTCGCCCAAGGCGGCTCGCTGAGCGTTGACGCGCTCCCCTGCTACCTGAGCAGCCGAAACGCCGTGAGCAAAGGCAGCCTCAGAGACGGGCGTGCCATTGATCTCCATACGCTCGGTATAGCTGATGAGCTCAGGAGACGTGTACAGAGCGGTCTTGAGACCCTCTCCCTTGAGCAGGGCTGCCGTATACCTGGAGGTAGACGTTTTGCCGTTGGTACCTGCAATCTGGACGCTCTTAAAGCAGAGATCAGGGTTGCCCAACTCTTTGAGCATATCTTCTACGCTCTCCAGCAGGGGTTGAATACCAAACTTCTTTGTATCGTGAAGCACCTTTAAAGACTGCTCGTAGCTCAGCTCAGGCACAGAAAAAGGAACAAAATAACTCATTGCGTACATACCTCTTATAGACCAAGCAGACGCATAGCCTCTGCACGGGTTTTCTCGTTAGTCTTAAAAATGCCACGAACCGCAGACGTGGTGGTCAAAGCACCCGATGCCCTAATGCCGCGCATGCTCATGCACGTATGCTCAGCCTCCATAACCACCAAAACGCCCAAGGGATCAAGCTCTTCTACCATAGCGTCAGCAATCTGGCCTGTAAGGCGCTCCTGTACCTGCAGACGGCGAGAATATCCGCTGACGCAGCGAGCAATCTTGGAAAGGCCGGTAATGCGACCATTTTGTGGAATGTAGCAAACGTGCGCCTTGCCCACAAAAGGCAAAATGTGATGCTCGCAGGTAGACGAGAAAGGAATGTCGCGGACAATAACCATCTCTTTATTGCCCTCTTCGTGGAACTGTTTACGCAGGTGAGCTGCAGGATCTTCCTGCATGCCACCAAAGAGCTCCACGCAAGCACGAGCAACACGGTCTGGTGTATCAAGCAGACCTTCTCGCTCTGGATCCTCGCCAATAGCAAGCAAAAACTCCTTGACCGCGGCTTTTACGCGCTCTTGGTCAAGCTCTTTATAGTTATTTTCCGCTGCCATGAGGCAACCTACCTTTCACTCTTATGCAAGCGTTCTTTGAGCTGCGGCAACAACATGGCGAGCAAGAATTGCCGTTGTCACGCTACCTACACCGCCAGGAACAGGAGTATAAGCACTTACCAGAGGAGCCACCTGCTCTGTATTAACATCGCCAACAAGCTTTTGAGCTGCTTCATCCCAGTTAATACCCACGTCAATGATGGTCTGACCATCTCTTACGTAGTCAGCCCCAATAAGGTGCGCACGACCTGCGGCCACAACCACAACCTCTGCCTGCTTAAGCGTAGCAGCAAGGTCTTTGGTCTTGCTGTGGCACACCGTCACCGTAGCGTTTCTTGCGCTTAAAAGCGCAGCTACCGGACGACCAATGACGTTAGAGCGACCAACAACTGCAACAGGCGCTCCCTCAAGGGGTACCTGGTAAAAATCGAGAAGCGCCAGAACTGCCTCTGCAGTACAAGGTCCCAGAGCACCAGGAGTTCCACAAAGTGTTGCCAGCAGCATAGAATCAGTTGCGCAATCAACATCTTTTTCTGGTGCTAGATGCTGAAGCGCTTCATGCTCGTTAATTCCAGCAGGAAAAGGACGCATAGGCAGACAACCATGCACCGATGCATCGGCGGAAACCTGGTTAAACGTAGCATTTACCTGCTCTTGTGTGGCATCTTCAGGAAGCTCAATGGTCTCAACTTCAAAGCCTACCTTCTCTGCACGCGTATATGCTGCGCGCTCATAGGTAAGGTCATCGCCTTTCTGTCCAATGCGAACAATAACCAGCTTAGGAGTCATGCCTTGTGCACGGAGCTCCTGGACTTGAGCAGCAAGTTCTTCAGTTATCGCCTTGGCAACAGGAGCACCACGAAGCTCCTGCGAAGTAGTCTCTGAGCTCATGTTATGCCTCCTGTCTCAGCTGTGCGCTTACCGCATCACTTACGGCATCAGCTCGTGATACATAGGTGTCCAAAAGCTTATCCGCCTCATCAAGCAGCGTTTGAGCATAGGCCGTATCATGCATGGAGCGCGTGTTTACAAACAACGTGTGAGAAGCTGCAATCAAAGCTCCACGCGCAAGAGCGGCACCGCAGCCCACATCAGATAAAAGCATACGAGATCCCTTGATAAGCATCTCTTCGAGAAGCTCAATGGACTCGCACACTTTTCCCATAACCTTCAGCGGAGGTTGAGCTGCTTCTTTAAGAGCATCCTCAACAATCTCTACGCGCTTTGGATTATCTTTAGGCACACTAAACGCGCTGGAAACCAGCAAAAACTGGCGAGAGTCCTCGTCCATAAGCTCCATGAAGTCTTGGCGAAGAGCTCCAGCTCGGGCGATGTATTTTGCAAGATCATCTTCATGCTGAGCATAGGCAGGTTTTCCTTGTGCGTACACACCAGCCATTGAAGCCAAAGACACTGCAAGTGCCCCTACATAAGCGGCAGCACTACCGCCACCAGGAATAGGCTCTTTAGCAGCAAGGTGTTGAGCATAAGAGTCAGCGCTATAGGTTGTAAACGCAACTTCTTCAGGTGAAGAGGGATAAGACATTAGAAAAGACCCACAATTCTTCCATCATCAAGAACATCAATGTGCTCTGCAGCAGGAACCTTTGGAAGTCCTGGCATGGTCATAATAGAGCCAGTAAGGCAGACCACAAAGCCGGCACCTGCAGAAACACGAACTTCTCGCACGGTAATCTTAAAGTTTTCTGGAGCGCCCAATTTGGTCTGGTCATCAGTAAAGGAATACTGGGTTTTTGCCATACAAATAGGAAGCTCACCAAAGCCAAGCTCTTCAAGCTGCTGAAGCTGCTTGGCAGCACTTGGCGCAAATTCAACACCATCAGCGTGGTAAATCTTGGTAGCAATGTCAGTAATTTTCTGCTTCAAAGACTCTTTGACATCGTAAGCAAAAGTGAGCTGAGACTCAGTCTGGCAAAGGCGCATAACCTCTTCTGCCAGAGCCTGGCCGCCCTTTCCACCTTTTGCCCAAACCTCAGATAGCACTACGTTTACGCCACGCTTCTTGCACTCCTCCTCTACCAGAGCAAGCTCTTCAGCAGTATCGGTTGGGAATGCATTGATGGCAACAACTACAGGAAGACCGTAGACCGTCTGGATGTTGTCAACGTGGCGAAGCAGGTTTGGAATACCCTCTTTAAGCGCCTCAACGTTTTGCTGGTTAAGGTCTGCTTTGGCAACACCTCCGTTGTACTTAAGTGCACGAACGGTTGCTACCAGAACAACAGCAGATGGAGCAAGACCTGTAGCTCTACACTTAATGTCCAAGAACTTCTCGGCACCAAGGTCTGCACCAAAGCCAGCCTCTGTAACAACGTAATCAGCAAGACGAAGAGCGGTTTTTGTTGCCTCAACCGTATTGCAGCCGTGAGCAATGTTGGCAAAAGGTCCACCGTGAACAAGAGCGGGAGTGTGCTCAAGCGTCTGGACTAAGTTAGGCTGAATAGCATCTTTGAGGAGCGCTGTCATAGCGCCCTCGGCATGGATATCGCTAACGGTTATAGGCTTGCGGTCATAGGTGTAGGCAATAACCATTCTGCCCAGGCGCTCTTTAAGGTCTTTGATGCCGGAAGCGAGGCAGAATACAGCCATAACCTCAGAGGCAACGGTAATATCAAAGCCGTCTTGTCTTGGCATGCCATCTGCAATGCCACCAATGCCGTCAACAACGTTTCTGAGCTGACGATCGTTCATGTCAACGCAGCGCTTCCACACAACGCGGCGTGGATCAATGTTGAGGCTATTACCCTGCTTGATGTGGTTATCTAGCATGGCTGCGCAGAGGTTGTTTGCAGCGCCAATAGCGTGGAAGTCACCGGTAAAATGAAGGTTGATGTCTTCCATAGGAACTACCTGGGCATATCCGCCGCCTGCAGCGCCACCCTTGACACCAAAGACAGGTCCCAAAGAAGGCTCTCTAAGGGCCAACATGGCAGACTGTCCCAAGCTGGTCAAGGCATCCGCCAAACCTACCGAGGTAGTAGTCTTTCCCTCGCCCGCCGGCGTTGGGTTAATAGCGGTAACCAGCACAAGCTTTCCACGAAGAGGCTTATCTGCCAGAGCACGTGCATCAAGCTTTGCCTTATAACGACCATAAGGCTCCAGAAGATCCTCTGGAATACCCGCACACTTTGCCACCTCAAAGATGGGAAGCATCTCGGATGATTGAGCAATCTCGATATCGGATTTAACCTCAGACATGTTGTTCCTAACCTAAAGTGGACTGCATGCACGTACTAAACACAAGATGCGGCTGTTACGCCGCATCAAGTTTTACTTATGAGAAGTCGGCAATCTGCTGATCTAGCTGAGCAACAAGCGTAGTAAGTTCTTCCGCACGTGCACGTTTCTTCTCGATAACCTCAGGCGCTGCCTTAGCAACAAATCCCTCATTAGCAAGGGTACGCTCCACACCAGAGAGTTCCTTCTTTGCAGACTCAAGGTCTTTCTGAAGACGCTTGGCCTCAGCAGCAAGGTCAACAAGCTCACCAAGAACAACGTACATTTCAAGGCCAGCATCGGTGACAGAAACAGAACCAGCAGGCTTCTGAGGCGCCTCAGCAACCTCAAGCGAGCTTACGCGACCAACGTTCTGGATGAACGCTGCCTGTTCCTTCAACGCTGCAACGTCTTGTGCTGGAGCTTTAACCACAACAGCAAGGTCTGTCTTTGGCGACAGCCTGTAACGAGCGCGAGAAGAACGAACAGCAGAAACAACGGTCTTAGCAAGTGAGAAGTTATGCTCAGCTGCCTCGTCAACAAAGCTTGCAAGCTTCTCTGGATCTGGCCACTCAGAGACCATCAAGAACTCTGCGTCATGACTCAAAAGACCAGATGCAGGAAGGGCATCCCAAACGCTCTCGGTAACAAATGGCATAGCTGGGTGTAAAAGCCTCATGCTGACATCCAGGACAAAGACAAGGTTGCGCTGAACCTGCAGGCGCTCCTCAGGAGTTCCATCCAGAAGACGGCCCTTGCAAAGCTCAATATACCAGTCGCAGACATCATTCCAGAAGAAGGACTGAATGTTGCGAGCGTACTCACCAAAGCCATAGGTCTCAAGCTGCTCAGTTGTCTCTGCAACAACCTTTGCAAGGCGCGAGAACATCCATGCATCTTCTGATGTCTCTGCCTTTGGCATGCCGGCAGTGTAGCCGTCGAGGTTCATCTGAACAAAGCGACTTGCATTCCAAATCTTAGTAACAAATGAACGTGCCTGATCAGTTCTTGGAGACTCAATAAGCTCACGGGTCTTCTTATCAAGAACAGCATCAAACTTGACGTCCTGGTTGTTAGTGATAAGCGTAAGCAGGTTATAACGCATTGCGTCAGCACCATACTTAGCAATCAGGTCCATAGGATCTACACCATTACCCTTTGACTTGGACATACGGCTGCCGTCCTTAGCCAAAATGGTTGCGTAGATGTAGACATCGTGGAATGGAATCTCTTTGGTAAAGTAGAGCGAACTCATAATCATACGAGCAACCCAAAGAGCAATGATGTCTCGAGCGGTTACCAGGACCTGTGTTGGGTGGTGACCCTCAAGCTGTTCAGGATGATTTGGCCAACCCTGTGTAGCAAAAGTCCACAGCTGAGAAGAGAACCAGGTATCCAGAACGTCCTCATCCTGATGAACATGATGACCGCCGCACTTTGGACAGACGTCAGTGTCTTCCATAAGAGCATCCTGCCAGCCACAATCATCGCAGTAGAACACAGGAATACGGTGACCCCACCAAAGCTGCCTGGAGATGTTCCAGTCGCGGAGATTCTCCATCCAAGTGAGGTAGGTCTGAGTCCAACGCTCTGGGTGGAAGGTAACCTGACCATCTTTAACTACCTGTGCTGCAGGCTCTTTGAGCTTATCAACGGCAACAAACCACTGCTCGGAGAGCCATGGCTCAAGAGTTGTGCCGCAGCGGTAGCAATGCATAACGGAGTGATCAAGGTCTTCAACGTGATCAAGCAGGCCATGCTCTTCAAACCAAGCAACAATAGCCTCACGAGCCTGATCTCTGTCAAGGCCGGAGAACTCACCATAGCCGTCAACAACAACAGCATGCTCATCAAAGATGTTGATCTGCTCAAGGTTATGAGTCTGACCCATAGCAAAGTCATTAGGGTCATGAGCTGGAGTTACCTTAACAAAACCGGTACCAAAGCCTGCATCAACATGCCAGTCAGAGAAAATTGGAATCTCTCGATTAACAATGGGCAGAATAACAGTCTTTCCAACAAGATCGGCCTTTTCTGGATCCTGAGGAGAAACAGCTACGCCGGTATCACCCAGCATAGTCTCTGGACGAGTAGTTGCTACGGTAATGTACTCAACGCCATTAATAGGCTCTTTGAGCGGGTAACGCAGGTACCAAAGATGGCCCTTCTCGTCAGCGTACTCTGCCTCATCGTCAGAGATAGAAGTCTCGCAATGAGGGCACCAGTTTACGATGCGCTTACCGCGATAAATGAGCTGGTCATGATACCAGTCTACAAAGACCTTACGAACAGCCTGAGTGTACTCAGGAGACATGGTGAACTTCTCGTCATTAAAATCAATGGAGCAGCCCATGCGCTTAATCTGAGAAACAATGGTTCCGCCGTACTCGCGCGTCCAATCCCAGCAAGCCTCCAGGAATTTCTCGCGACCAATCTCCAGGCGAGAAATACCCTCTGACTTAAGCTTCTTATCAACCTTAGTCTGAGTTGCAATGCCTGCGTGGTCAGTTCCTAGAATCCAACGAGTTGAGTAACCGCGCATGCGAGAATAACGAATGTAGGTGTCCTGGATGGTGTCATCCATGGCATGGCCCATGTGAAGGATGCCGGTAACGTTTGGTGGAGGGATAACTACCGTACGGTCTTCAGTTCCTTTGCTACGACCATAGCAATCTGCCTTTATCCACTTTTCAATGAGCTCAGGCTCAGCTGCCTGAGGATCATAATTCTTGGGCATTTCTTCCACAGTAATCTTGCCTTTCATATGCTTTTAGCAGTATTCCTATTAACTATTTGAACAGTATAATGCATTGAAACAGATGTGGTTTAGGGGAATAT
>JABZHU010000030.1:0-13089 GCA_015258705.1 Atopobium sp.
GCATAAGAATGACACCAACCAACTGTTCAAATTACTTTACTCAATAAATAACCCTGCTCTTACTCGCCTGTTAAAGGCAACCAGACCAATTAAAGAGTCTAAAAATGAAATTATCGAAGAGCTAATTTCTCTCGGTATAGTAAAGGAATGCA
The DNA here is from genome assembly GCA_015258705.1 of Atopobium sp. Lineage (GTDB taxonomy): Bacteria > Actinomycetota > Coriobacteriia > Coriobacteriales > Atopobiaceae > Lancefieldella. Next base: position 153 of record JABZHU010000030.1, read on the forward strand.
ACAACGGCTGTATTTTTATTCCTCAAAATAAAAGGCCTAAAAAATAATATTGAAGAGTCATGATTAAAGATATCTATGTCTCTTCAATATCTTTTAGCTCTCTTATTTAACCAAACTTATCCCAGCAACGTATCTCTCTCGTAAGCCTCGCGCCATGCGACGGAGAACTCATTAACAGCAATCTTTGTTCCAGGGTGGCCCATCATCGTGTAGACAATATCAGGTGGAAGAGTAACTGCATCAATACCTGCAGAAATGAGCGTATGAACCTGCTCGGTATTCTTAAAAGATGCAGCAAGAATCTTAGAATTCAGCTCATGGGTTTCAAGCATCTGCATAAGATCAAAAACCTGACCGATGCCGTCACCGTAGTTGCACATACGGTTTACGTAAGGAGCAAGGTAATCCGCGCCATTCATGGCCGCCAAAAATGCCTCATCAGCGGAATAGATAGCGGTTGCAAGAACACCAAGACCCTCGGACTTGAGCTGTTTAATTGCTTTGTATCCGTTGCGGGTAACAGGAATCTTCACATAGGTATTCTCGGGACGAAGGCTGCATATATAACGAGCCTCTTCCAACATCTTCTGATAGTCAGTTGAAACAACCTGCACAAAGAGCTTCTGCTCAGGAAGCAAATAATCTACGAACTCCTTAATTACCTGCTCAGGTTGCTTTCCACTTCTAGTGATAATTGCGGGGTTGGTGGTAACTCCATCAATAGTCAAAAGCTCATCGAGCTGCTTAACTGCCTCAAGATCAGCTGTATCCAGAATAAACTCCATGCTTGGCTCCCCTTCATCACTAGGGCATCTGTGTGCTAAGAACTATTTTAGCCGTTGTACTTCTCGCCATAAGCTGGTATTTCGTCTTATCTCCAAACAGCGGCGTAAGTGAAGTACTAATCGGAATCTACAGCGTCTACCAGTGGAATTCTGATCGTAAATACAGAGCCCTGAGGATTGTTTTCAGAGACTGTTATGGAAGCTCCATGTCGCTTCAAGATGGTCTTGACCAGTGAAAGACCAATGCCTGCGCCGCCAAACTCTCTGGATCGTGACTTATTCACCCTGTAGAACGGCTCAAATACAAGCTCTCTTTGCTCAGGCGCAATGCCTACTCCTGTATCGGCAATTATAATCACGCCTTCTTGACCCCTGGTTTCTAGAGTAATGTTGACTGAACCTTCTTCATTGTTATAACGAATGGCATTTTCAACCAGGTTGTAAAGAGCCCGATATAGCAGATTGGTATTTCCTTTAACGATAAAGGTCTGTGCCTCAGATTGTGTATCAGAATGTGTATCAATCTGCGTGTTAACCTGTACGTTTACCATATTATTTTGAGCAACCGATTCAAGATCATCCACGACCGTTTTAATTACTGAATCAAGAGAAACGTCCTCAACCTCTCCTAACTCAGATGTCTCCGCAAATTCCAAAAGGTCAGTGATGATGGAAGATAGACGGTCAATGTATGTCTCCATCGTAGTTACAAGTTCGTCATATTCATGCTGTTCGCGTTTCTTTTTCTTAAAAACATCCAGCTTGGTCTTCAGTACGGTAATTGGCGTTCTGAGCTCATGAGCTGCACTAGCCGAGAAACGCCTCTGCATTGCAAATGCTTCATCTAGTTGCTCAGTCATCTGATTAAATGACTTAACCAGCTCTTGAATCTCTTCTCCACCGCCCTCAATTTCAATGGAATCAGACAATGTATTTGGACTAATTTCTTTCATGTGAGCAGAGAGTTGTTGAACTGGCTTGGTATAGTGGCCTATTAGAAAATAAGCTACACAGCTTCCCGCAGCAATTACAACAAGCAAGATACCCAGCGCATCAAACAAAATAGAGCGTTCGATAGCATCTACATCCAAAACGATAGAAAGAGCTCCCTGATTGATGGCGTTGGCTGCAGCTAGTTCCAGCAGCTCAGAAGTTGAGCGATACACAAGCCAAGTCAAAACAACGCAACAGCACACCAGTAAGCCCACCATAAGAAGAGTGAGTTGGGCGCGTATCGAGCGCATTGGCTTTGGGATTATTTCACTCATCTTAGTCATCGCTGTCCCTCTTAAAGCAATAACCCTCTCCTACTTTGTTAGAAATCGGGTCATATCCAAGAGCTTCTCGTAACTTTTTTCGTACTGAAAATATGTGAACACGCACAGAATTGCTGAATAAGTCCACGTTGCTATCCCACGCATGAGTCATTAGCTCTTCACTGCTCACAACCGCTCCAGCATGTCGCATCAGATACTCTAAAATTGCAAGTTCTTTCTTGGTGAAATTAACCTGAGCGTCTCCAATAAAAACTTGTCGAGCCGTAGTGTCAAACCGAAGTTCTCCTAACGTCAAAGACGCTTCTCCATGTGTATATTCGCGGCGCAAGAGCGTCCTAATACGGGCCTCGAGTTCACCAAACGCAAAGGGTTTTATAAGGTAGTCATCAGCACCCGCATCTAATCCAACAATGCGATCAGACACCGATGAACGCGCAGAAAGAATCAGCACTTTAGTCTCTGAGTGCTCTGCTCGTAGCGTACGCAGCAAATCAAGTCCATCGATACCAGGAAGGTTAAGGTCAAGTAGAATCAGGTCATATTGCTCAAGCTGAGCCATTTCAAGAGCCTGAGTGCCGTTGTCGACAAGATCAACGTAATAACCGTCCAGCTCAAGCCCCTCTCCAATAGAGGCAAGAAGCTCTTTTTCATCTTCCACTACAAGGATTTTCAATTCTTCCCTTTCAAATGCAGCTTGATGCTATTTGCAAGCATTAGAGTACGCCTGGACCAAGCTCAAATGACTCAGCCCAGGCGTACTTCATACAACACTTCAAATGCTAACCGATTAAACCCTGCGGCGAGAAGTTCTTCTCGCCGTGTACCGTGAGTGGTATGTAAGTTTCTATAACCTACTTTGACTGAGCAAGAGCCTGGTCAACGCGCTTTTGAAGTTCGCTGCCTTGAAGCTTGCTGGAGCCACCGGTAATTGGATCGCCCACAAGTCTACCGTTCTGGTCAATAACCATAGTGGTTGGGAACGCTGTGAGGCCTTCGATAACGTGACCGCCATCGCTGTGAGGATCAAGAGCGACGTTTCCGTAGGTAACGCCCTGCTTCTGGAGGATATTCACGGCTTCCTTCTTAGCGTCGTCCGTGTATGCGGCTTCGGCATTAACACCCAAGACATTGACACCTTTGTCCTTATAGGTATCAGCAAGTTCTTGAAGCATTGGCATCTCCTGAATGCAGCCGGTACAGCCATTGAACCAGAAGGTCAGAACAGTGACCTTATTCTGTCCAAATACGGTGTTGTCATAAGTAGCGCCAGTGGTGATATCTGTTGCCTTAAAATCTGGGAAGGTGTCGCCGTCTTTGAGGTGCAGTTTTGATGCTGCCTCAGGTGGAACTGCAGCAGAATTCTGCTGCTCGGCAGTTGGAGCGGTTGTTGTGCCTGTGTTGCCAGTACCACCAACACTGCATCCAACAAGCGCAACTGCCATAAGGAGGCCAGCGACATACGTCAGGGATTTTGTCACGAATTTTTTCATTTCATAGTCCTTTCTGTCTTTTCTACGTACGAAACGTAGCTATACACGTTTTATGACACTTACTTTATTGAGCTTGTCGTCTGTAGATCAGCCAAGTGCTTTGCTGTAGTAACCTTTTCCGACTGCTCAATTTTCTTGTTGATTAACAGGAGTTTTGCGTCAATCGCATGAACAGGACAGACCTTTATGCACTCTCCGCAGCGAATGCACTCAGGATCTGCGTTATTCTTCGTGATATCTACGTCCATCTTGCATGTACGCGCACACTTTCCGCAGCTTACACAGGTCTTCTCGTCAACTCGATACTGCAAAATTGAGATGCGATTGAATAGAGAATAAAAAGCCCCGAGCGGGCAAATCCATTTGCAAAAAGGACGATAAAACATGATGCTCAACAGTACGACAGTTGCCAGAATGCTGAACTTCATCGTAAAAAGTGTGCCCAGAGCTGCCCTAATGCTGACATCTGCTAAAGAAAGCGGAATTGCTCCCTCGAGAATTCCCTGTGGGCAAACATACTTACATAAATAAGGCTCTCCCATTCCTACAGCATTTTGAATCAAAGCTGGTAGAGCCCAGACAAGCACAATTAATATGACGTACTTCAAATAGCGCAAGGCTTTGAGCTTTTTAGTGCTAAATTTTTTTGGGAATGGAATCTTGTGGAGAAGATCTTGTACCCAGCCAAATGGACAAAGAAATCCGCAGACAAACCTGCCCAGCAAAGTTCCAATGAGAATCAAAATACCCGTAATGTAATACGAGAAGCTGAATTTAGATGATCCAACTACTGCCTGAAATGCTCCAATAGGGCAAGCACCCGTAGCTGCTGGGCAAGAATAGCAGTTAAGTCCAGGGACACAGACTGACTTTGCAGGACCAGTATAGATAGTTCCCTTAGCAAAATTTGTTAGGTGAGGGTTGGTTAGAAAGGTTGCGCATGCCTGCACGAAACCTCTTTTAGTGATAAATTCTCGCACTTTCTTTCCAAGAAATTTTATCCCTGAGAACACTTTCACTGCAGGTCACCTAGCCAATACCTACACACTCAAGGCAGATTCGCACCGCTTTTCCCAATACGGTCTGAACTTCTCCGCGAGAAGCGCCATAGACTACAAATGCACATCCTAATAGCAAAAATAGAATAGGCAGGACACGTAGGCGGCAGCTCCAACCACAAGCTTGCTTTGATTTCATAGATACTCCCTTCTCCTGGCTCAAGTACAACAGAAGGGGTGTTAAATCGCTGTTAAGCTGATTTAAATTTTCCGGAAAAGGTTGCAAATAGCCGCTCGAATATCTTTTGAATTTTTACGAATGTCATGGTAATGGCTCTTAAATACATCTTGAATGTGATTCAAGCGCGACCCAAAAGTTACCATGAAACTTTTTATATAAATCTCCGAACTTATAAAATATGCAATCACATAAAACCGCAGGTATACGGCTTGCGAGAAAATCGGGGCTTCTCACCATCGGCTCAGGAAGCAAATTTTGGACCTCCAAAACACACCTATGTCGGATAATCTGTCAAAAAGACGTATACATGACGCTGAAAATAGCTTAAACATGCAGATTATCGTCATTAGGTGTGTAATATGCCCGCAATTAAGCAGAATATCCGACATAGGTGTGTTCCTTAAGTACGGAATTTACCTATAGTTAAATTCTTTATATATTTCTATTCATTATTCAGCATATCAGTAAAGGTTTATGCATAAAAATGTATATTAGGCAGTGTGACCAGCTAGCTACCTAGCTATCTTGATTAGGAACATGTCAATTCTTCAGAGAAACCTACCAAGGTTGCACTGGTTTGGGCGTCAAGCCTATAATCCGACGCCAACTCGCTGCAGAAAAAAGCTGGTAATCCTTACGGATTACCAGCTCAAGGTCAGTGTGTTTCTCGTCACATGAGAAAGTCACGTGTGAGCAGCGCTTTCGTGCCCGGAGGTCGCGCGGACCTGCACCCGCCGCGCCGCACCGTGCGCGCTCTTAGTGGGTTGCGTCCTCGAAGAACTCCCATGCCTGAGCGTCAGTTGCGCCCTCGTGAACGATCATGCGGACAGCCTCAGCCATCTGCAGAGGATGGGTGCTCTGGAAGATGTTGCGGCCCATGTCAACGCCGCGTGCGCCCTTGCGGATAACGTCGTATGCAAGGTGCAGAGCGTCGCGCTCAGCAAGCTTCTTACCACCAGCGACAACAATTGGAACTGGGCATGCTGCAACGACTTCCTCGAAGTCCTCGCAGTCGTAAGTCTTAACAATCTGGCAGCCCATCTCAGCGATGATGCGGGTTGCAAGCTTGAAGAAGCGGCCGGTGCGCTCCATGTCCTTACCAACAGCACAAACGCCGAGGGTAGGAATGCTATAGCGGAATCCAGCGTTAATAACCTGGCTCAGGTTGTCAATGCTGGAGAGCTGGCCATCAGCGCCGATGAAGGTCTGAACAGCCATGCAGTCTGCGTTCATGCGGATAGCATCCTCGATGTCAACAGCGACAACCTCGTGAGAGAGGTCGGACTGCAGCATAGAAGAACCAGAAGAAACGCGAAGAGCGATGCCCTTAGAAACCTCAGGAGAAACGCAAGTCCTGATTGCGCCACGGGTGCCCATGAAGCAGTCAACATAAGGAGCAAGCTGTGGAAGCAGCAGGTCAAGACGCTCGAGGCCAGCAGTTGAACCCATGAAGTAACCGTGGTCAAATGCGAACATTACAGTGTTGCCGCTCTTTGGATCAAAGATGTTGGAGAGGTGCTTCTGCATACCCCAGTCGAGGTTGTTTGCACCCTTTACATAAAATCCCTGATTGTTAGCAAAAGGAGTGTCTACGTGATAATCCTTAGCTACTTTCAATCCGTCCAGATCTGCCATGAAAATCCTTTCAATAAAACCTTAAAGCGCGCAGAGAAGGCACCTTCTTGGGCGAAGCTGCCTCGTTAGAGAACGCGCTTCTTTGGGCGCCCACCCTAGGAGGACCACCCTCCTCTACGGCTGAATTACCTCATAAGCTGGCGAGAAGATCGGTCTTCTCGCCAGCCGTGAACTTACGCCTTGATTAGAAGGAGTAGTTGTTCATGTTCTCCTTGGTGAAGACAAGGCGCTCAGGAAGCAGGACAACGCCGTTGTTCTTCTCGCCAGTCTTTGCACCCTCGGAGATGGAGTCGTTAGGCTCAACCTTAACATCGCCAATGCTTGGGATGGAGATGGTGTCGCCAACCTTGACCTCGTTACCAGCTGCAAGGAATGCTGCAACGTAGCAACCCATAGCGCCCTGAACTGCGCAGTCCCAGAGGCCCCAGTTGTAGATGGTGCCGTGCTCGCAGTAGGACTTGATGGACTGTGGAGAAGCAAAACCGGTGATGGTGATCTTCTTTGCGTCGTAGCCCTTGTTCTCTGCAGCCTGGAGCTGGCCAGGGAGAGCGGTGGAGTCGTTGCAGATGATCAGGTCGATCTCTGGGTAAGCGTCAAGGATTGCCTCACCGATGGTAATTGCCTGCTCAGCGTCCTGGTTGGAGTAGTAGTTCTCGTGGACGTTCTTCCACTTAGGATACTTCTCCTTGATGATCTTCTGTGCAGCTACCTGCCAGGAGTTCTGGTCGGTAACAGTTGCCTGGGAGTAGTGCCAGACATAGGTGATCTCGTCCTTCTCTGGGTCCTTGCCGCGCTCCTTGAGGCCGGAAACGCCCATGTCAACAAGCATCTGACCAAGGATCTCTGGGGTGCCCTGGGAAACCATGAGGGTACGATCCTCTGGGTTGGAGTCGGAGTCCCAAGTGGTAACTACGATACCAGCAGCAGTTGCCTTCTTCAGTGCATCAGAAACACCCTTTGCATCAACGGTAGAAATGCTGATTGCGTCTACACCGTTAGCAACTGCCTGGTTGATGACGGAAACCTGAGCGGAAACGGAAGCAGTTGCGTCGCCGATGTAGTCAACGGTGAAGCCCCACTCCTTGGACTTGTCCTGTGCGCCCTTGTTTGCGGACTCGAAGAATGCGTTGCCGGTGACCTTAGGAATAAATGCTACGGTCTTACCCTTGACGTCTCCGCCACCCTCGGACTTCTTGGTCTCTTCTTTCTTCTCGCCACCACCATTATTGCAGCCTGCCAGAGCGAGGCCAGCGCTAACTGCGGTGATACCAGCGGCACCAATAAAACCACGACGAGTAATCTCTTGCATAGGTAACCTCCCTTGTCTGTGCCTAAGGCACAATTTCCCCAAAGCTTATGCCTTGGCTTTACTGCTGCTTGAAAGCAGCGATTTCAAAAACGTACCAATATTTGTTCCGCTTGCTGCCGATCGAGCAACGATGACAACAACCAGCAGGACACCAACAGGAATATCCAGGTACTGTGGGCTTACCTTGAAGCACAGTGGTAAGCCGAAGCGCAAGAATGCAATTACAAACGAAGCAAGTGCGGTACCAACAATGGAGCCCTTACCACCAGTGGAGAGCGTGCCACCCAAAACAACTGCGGTGATGATATCCATGGTAAGGTCGGCGCCAAGGTCGGACTTTGCGGTGCCCAGGTAAGCGGTCAGAACAACACCTGCAATAACAGCAGAAACTGCAGAGAGCATGTAGGTGGACATGATGACTGCTCGGCTGTTAATGCCAGAGAACTCAGCTGCACTCTGGTTAACGCCAACCAGGGTAATGCGACGACCATACTTGGTCTTGTGCAGCAGAATGAACGCAATGACCAGCATCAGGATGTAGATAAGCAGCTGGAATGGAATGACACCAAAGAGCTGGAAGTTAGATACAAACTTGAAGTCCTCGGGGAAACCGCCAATTCCCTGGTAGCTCTCGGTTTTGGAGAGCGTGGAAATGAGCAGCGCCAGACCGGAGTACAGGAAGCTGCCACCTAGGGTAACAACCATTGCTTGCACTCGGCAGTACGCAATCAAGAAGCCCGAAAGCGCGCCACAGGCAACAACCAGGACAAAGGCAACGCCCACGGCGCCCCAGATAGGAAGACCAAAGTCCTGCCAACCAACGCCAATGGTGATGGACGTCAGACCAACCAGAGACGCAACCTGAATGTCGATGCCGCCGGTAACCATAACAAGCGTTACAAAAAGCGAGATCATAAAGACGGGCAGGTTATCGTTAATGCTGGTAAACAGCAATGCTGGACGCAGGAACTTGCCGTTTGCAGCACCAAAAATCACAAACTCAAGCACAAGCAGGCCAATAAGAATCATGTTCCAGCTTGTCTGACCCTTGGACAAGAATCCCTTAAGTGTCTTCATCATTAGCGAACACCGCCCTTCTTACCCAAAGGGCTCATAGCTGCCTCACCAAAGTCTGCAATCTGCTCTGCAAGAACCTCAGAAGTTGCCTTTGGAGAAACACGTGCGTTCAGACGAGCATGCCTGTTCTGAACAATGGAGCGGTGCTGAAGCAGGGCGTCCACAACAACAATGACAATCAGAATAACGCCGGTAATTGCGTTGTCGTAATTTGACGAGAAGCCCATGAAGACCAGCAGGTAGCTGATGGATGCCATAATGACGGAACCGACAGCTGCACCAAGGACGGAGCCAACACCACCAAGCAGGCTAACGCCACCAAGAACGCAAGCTGCAATAGCCTTCATCTCGTAGCCGTTGCCGCTCATTGGAGTAACAAAGCCAATACGGCTGCAGAAGATGATGCCGCCAATAGCTGCCATAACGCCGCAGATGACGTATGCCAGAATCTTGGTCTGAAGAGCTGGAATACCAACCAGAGTTGCGCCGTTAGCATTATCGCCAACTGCTGCAAACCAGCGGCCACGACGGGTCTGGGTTAGTGCAAAGTGAATCAAGATAACCAGCGCGATAACTGCGCAATAGTAAACGGTGAAGTCACCAATACCAGTTACTGCCGAGAAGTCCTTGAACTCCTTAGGGAGGTTCTCAACCCACTGGCCGTTGGTGTAAACGTAAACAATACCGCGCAGAACACCGTTGGTACCCAGGGTAAAGATGAGCGATGGAGCCTTCATAACGGCAACGCCCCAGGCGTTGACCAGGCCAATTGCTACACCAATAAGAATACCTACCAGGCAAGCAACAGGAAGTGGAGTTCCATCTCTGAGCATGCTGCCAACTACCACAGCAACAAGACCCAGGTTGGAACCAACAGAAACGTCAATCTCACCAATGAACAGGGTGAAAGCCACGCCAACAGCGACCAATGTGTAGACAACGGACGTGTTAAAGCAGGCAGCAATTGTTGCTGGCGTCAAGAATGCAGGATTCATTGCACCAACAATAATAAAGAGAGCAATCAGGAATGCGAGGCTGCTCAGTCCCCTAGCCTTGAGAAGGCGCTTTACAAGATCCATACGTCACCTCCTACAATCCAAATGCAGCGGACATGAGGTTGTCCTGCGTAATTTCTTCTTTTTTGAACTCATGATTAATGCGTCCCTGGTACATGGTGAACGCGCGATCAGCAAGCTCAATAATCTCTTCCATATCAGAAGAAATCAGAAGAATAGAAACACCTTGCTTACGGAGCTCCTGCAGAACAGCGTATACATCGCCACGAGCAGCAGCGTCAATACCACGAGTTGGCTCGTCCAAAATAACAACCTTTGGAGCAACCGAGAATGCGCGGCCAATAACAATCTTCTGCTGATTACCACCAGAAAGACCGCCTACCTCCTGATCAAGGCCGGTAACCTTGGTGCGGAAGTTATCAACGTAGTTCTGAGAAACCCTATCCTCTTCTTTACGGTTAAGCAGCAGCTTACCCAGGGAAGAGTTAGCAAGCAGAGAGCTTGTGGTGTTCTCAGCAACGTCGCGAATTCTAAACAGACCGTCGTTGAAGCGGTCCTCTGGAACATAGCTCAGACCTGCAGCAATGACGTCCTTAGTGGACTTGCCGGTAATGTCTTTGCCGTCGACAAATACCTTGCCGCCCAACACCTTATCCATACCGTAAATGGTGGTAGCCATCTCTGATCTACCAGCACCAACGATACCTGCAAGACCAACAATCTCACCTGGATAAATGTTGAGGTTTACGTCAGCAAAACCATAACCAGTGAACTCAGCAAGCTCAAAGATTGGCTCTGCGTCGTAATCAATGTTTGCGCTCTCGGCAATCTCTTTCTTAATCTCTGCTGCGTCTGGTGGAAGAAGTCCGCGTACAAGATCTTCTCGCGTAAAGTCCTCCACCTTGCCGCGCATAGCCATAACTCCGTCGCGCAGAATACCAATGCTGGTAGAAATCTCAAAGACCTCAGCCAGGCGGTGTGTAATGTAGATGATGCCAATGTTCTTCTGCTTGAGCTCCTGGACTACCTTGAAGAGGCTCTGTACCTCGTCAAAGGTAAGTGCGGAGGTTGGCTCGTCCAGAATAAGAATCTCGGAGTGGCGCATAAGACCGCGGAGAATCTCAACCATGCCCTGCTCAGCAATAGAAAGTGTCATTGCCTTGCGGTCCAGATCAAGCTCCCAGCCAATCTCTTTCATGGTGTCTTCGAGCATCTTGTTGAGCTCGGCTTTTGGAGCCTCAAAACCAATGGTGATGTTCTCTCTAACGGTCATGTTAGGGAACAGCATTGGCTCCTGAGGAACCATATAAATACTGTGTGCAAGCGCGGCCTTAGGATTGGAGATATCAACCTTTTGACGATCGATAGAAATTTCTCCCTCATCGGCAGAGTAAATACCCATGATGATCTTCATGAGGGTAGATTTACCGGAACCGTTGCCACCAATAAGAGAGATGACCTCTCCTGGCGCCAAATCTAAGTTAATGCCTTTTAATACCTCGTTGGAACCAAATGACTTCTTGATTCCGCGGACGGAAAGAAGTGTGTCGCACTGCTCACACGCATCTTTTCCTTCAGGCGACTTTGGGTCAGTGGCATCGATATCGATGTCAAAAGTTTCACCCATAGTACCTCCTACCAAAAATAACAAACGGCCGTACAAAATCTCACACTTTGAAGATATCTATAAATAGGCATTCTTCAAAGCACTGTCACGGCAAACGGTATTATTACTGCCGTGAATGGTATTTTTGATTGTATCATGAACAATAGTCCGCAATACCTCTATACGCAATTATGGTATTTGTAGTATATCTTCCTGTTAATAGGGAGAATAATTACTATAATGAAGTCTAGTATGTTAGATACAAATGTTTTATCATTAAACAAAAGTATCAACAGGAGGATGCATGGACGAACAAACTTATGCACTAGCTACTAAGGCTGCATGGTATTACTACATGGAAGATAACACCCAGGCTCAGATTGCTGAGGTCATGGGCGTTTCTCGTGCAAAAGTTATCCGTCTACTTGAAGAGGCTCGCGCGCAGGGCATTGTTCAGTTCAGCTTCAGAAAAAACGATAGCCAGCGCGTTTCCGCAGAACAGCTCCTTATTGACCGCTTTGGCCTCAAGGATGCTTTTGTGGTCCCAACTCCCCTGGACGGCTCTGCCATCAACCAGTCTATTGCCCAGGGCGCAGCTCACTACGTCTCCGATCACCTGCGCGAGGACGGCTACCTCAACATTGGCTACGGCGATACCGTCAGCCGTATGCTGGGGTTTCTCGCTAAAAACCGCGAGGAGTCGCTCAACGTTGTTAGCCTTACGGGCGGCGTAAGCTACTACCTACCATCCGTTGGCACCACCGCCTACTCCATGCACCTGTTCCTAACGCCGTCTCCACTTGTTGTGTCTTCTCGCCAAGTGCGCGATGCACTTCTTGACGAGAAAAGCCTGCAAGACGTGTCCACTATGACGGAATATGCAGACATGAGTGTGGTCGGCATCGGCGCCGCAGTTGAGGGGGCTACCGTTTTGCGCAACGGCATCCTGAACGAGGGCGAGCTGACCGTTCTTAAGATGCAGGGAGCCGTCGGCGACGTTTTGAATCACTTTATGGATAAAGACGGCAATCTTATTCAGACAGAAATTGAAGATCGCGTCATTAGTACTGATCTGGACAAGCTTCGCCAGCTCAAGAACGTTGTTGGCGTTGCTGGTGGTAAAGATAAAGTTATGGCAATTAAAGCAGTGCTTAACGGCGGCTATCTGAACGTGCTCATCACGGATTCAGACACCGCTGCTGAGCTGCTTCTTTCGTAAACAAGGAGGATCTGATGAGCAAGTATCTTCTTGCACTAGATGCGGGAACAGGAAGTATTCGCGCCGTTCTCTTTAGTGTTGACGGTGAGCAGGTTGGGGTTGCTCAGCGCGAGTGGGAGCACCACGAGGACCCTCGTTGGCCTGGCAGCATGGACTTTGATTGGGTTGCTGACTGGCAGCTTGCTCTGGACTGCATCAAAGAGGTTCTGACAAAGACCTCTATTGATCCTAAAGAAATCGCTGGTATTTCTACTACCTGCATGCGTGAGGGCATCCTCCTGTAT
>JABZHU010000149.1:0-3053 GCA_015258705.1 Atopobium sp.
AAGAACTTCTCAAAAAGAGATTGCACGCTCTCGTATGCGCTATCAGTCGCAAATTGCAGGCAAAGACCATGCCGATTACCTTCAGTGTTCTCCAAATGAGGCTTTGCTTGTACTTGAGCAGGTAATTGAGCTATCCGACGGTAATTGCATTGAGTGGAGCCAGACTTGGCTTGCCCCGCATCAGAGTGTTGTTGGCGTATCTGAGCAGGTAGATGGCTCTATTGGTCCTCTGGACATCTCTTCTGTTCGTCAGTCAGAGCACGTGGGTACATCGCTGACTTCTGCAGAAATAGACTCTGATCAGCGCAAACAGCTTGAGCTTGATTTGCGCCACGAGGCGCTGGCAGTGCGTCGAGGCATTATTGAGCTGGCACATCGCTACAGTTCCACGCCATTCCACATCGGCGGCGCGTGTTCTGTGGCAGATATAGTCTCTGTGCTTTTAAGTAAGGTTATGCGGGTGGGCCACAGGGATTGTGAATGGGAACTCAGAGACCGATTGATTCTCTCTAAGGCTCACACATCGCTGGCGCTGTTCCCAGCTCTTCTACGTGCAGGAATGATCTCTCAAGAAGACATCGATCGCGGAGTTTTTGGACCCGACGCTGTCCTCTTTAAACATCCGCTGAGAGATCCTCAGCGCGGTTTCGAAATCTCTGGCGGTAGTCTTGGCATGGGTTTGGGCTATGCCGCTGGCCTGGGGTTAAGCCTTCGCAGAAAAGATCTTCCTTCTCGCGTTTTTTGTATTTTGGGCGACGGCGAGTGTGACGAGGGATCCATTTGGGAGAGCGCGGCGTTTATCGGCCACAACCAGCTCTCCAACGTGACGGTGATTGTTGACCAGAACCGCATGCAGCTGGATGGCCCTTGCGCGTCCATTTTGGACACCGGTTCAATTGCAAGAAAGTTTGATGCGTTTGGTTTTGAGTCTGTCGAGGTAGACGGACATGATGTGCTTGCACTGTACGACGCATTAAAGCAGCAAGCTTCAAGGCCTCGCGCGATTATTGCTCACACCATAAAGGGCAAAGGACTTTCATTTGCCGAGAATAACGTCTCGTTCCACGACGCGTGCGTGACGGACGACCTCTATGAACAGGCATTGTCTGATCTGAAAATTGCAGAGGAGGCATGCTCATGCTAGATACATCTTTGCAGCCAGCGCAGATTTCTGCCGAAGAAGCGCAGATGCTTGCGGGTATGAATACAAAAGAAGTGTTCGGCTGGGTTATGGGTAAGCTTGCTGAGGACGACGAGCTGCTAACTGTTGCCGTTGCCGACTATGGTCGTCGTTTGAATCTGGATCGCTTCCGTGAGCTTAGACCAGACGGCTACATCCAGTGTGGAATTGCAGAGCAGAACCTTATTGAAGTGGCGTCTGCCTGCGCAAATGAAGGCTTTCACGTCTTTGCGCCGTGCTATGCCACGTTTGTGACCTCTCGAACGCTGGATCAGATTCGCGTCAACCTTGGCATGATGAAGTCGCCTGTGGTGCTTGTGGGTGTTGCCGCTGGTTGCGAATCCGCAGCTACAGGCCCATCTCACATGGCGGTGGAGGACATTGCGGTAACCAGGACCATCCCCGGGCTTTCCGTGTTCAATCCGGTTGATAATGCCCAGCTTGCCGCAACGCTCATGGAGCTTGCAAGGCATCCACGACCAGCTTACGTGCGTATGACCTCGTGCGATGGTGTTAATCTGCATCCAAATGGTTACGTTTTTGATGCCTCCGGTGTCGAGAAACTCTTTGAGTCGTCACACGCGGTGGACACGGCAAGCGTAGACGGCGCGGCGACTGTCGAAGTGACAGCTACCGAAGCCACAACCGAAGTCGCAACCACCGGAACCGCATCCACTCCTCTTCCGAAGCGCGTGACCGTTCTTGCAACGGGAGCGATAACCAGCCGAGTTGTTGAGGCTGCTCAGCGGGCTGCAGATCAAATTGCCACAGAGCGGGCTGTTGCTGCTCAGACGAACATCGAGGTCTACGGCGTATCGAGCGTCAAGCCACTTGGCGCTTCTCTGACGGAAATCTGTCAGAACTCTGACGTAATTATTACCGTCGAGGAACACAGTGTTTTAGGTGGATTCGGCAGTGCAGTTGTCGAGCAGCTCAGCGCTTCAGGTGCATGTCCTCAGGTAATACGCTTGGGCATGCCCGATAGGTATCTGGAGGCGGACGTTCACCACAACATTCTCGCGCGCGCTGGACTGTCGGTTGAGGGTCTACAAGAGGTTTTTCTCGCCAATTGCTAAATCAACTAATCGAATCCTGGAAGTCTTTCTGTATACTCGCTTGATGATTTAACATTCCAAGAACGGCCGAATAACTTTTGAGAGCTCGACAATTTCAATACAACCGATTCATCAATAATGGACTTTATGTCATTTTGATAATGTTGCACATTATCAAAAGATATAAAGACTTGTTTTGTTTGCTCAGAATATAGTCTGATGATTTTAGAGATAGTAGAGTCTTCAATATCGTTGAACATAAATGAGTCATGTGCTATGGCTGGTAAAACAGTAAGTTTTAAAAGTGCAACGTCAAAAAGAATTACACTTCGTTGATTTGCTCCCGTTCCACTGTCATGTGGAGTTTCGTATTTATATGATGTGCTGCTATTTATAAATATGCGTGGTGAGAAATGGTCTAATCCAATAATTTTATTGTTTAACTGAGAAAGTTCATTATTGAGAGAATCTTGAATTTCTTGAATTATGGACGCATAAAGCGTCTCTTTAGTTTTATTAAGCTCAATCTTAAGATTCTGAGAAGAGCGCCATTCTTTCCAAAGATCAATTTTTCTTTGAAGGCTGTCAATCTCTTTTTCAATTTTTATAATTTCGTCTATGAAATCAGTTGCGTAAATGGTTTTTATTGGTAAGTTATCCAGCTGCTGATATAAAGCCGATAACTCTTCAGTAAGATTTATCGACTCTTTCTGCACTAAGGTCTTTTCATATTGGAAGTCTTCTTCAAGAAGCGTAAACAATTTTTGATGAAAAGATTCAATTTGAATCAATAATTTTAGATTCACGCCAGGGAAAAA